>NZ_JAKKRV010000020.1:0-93056 GCF_025653985.1 Shewanella sp. SM69 | reverse complement strand
GCACGTCGCTGTGGCTGTTGTTTAAGGTGTAGGTCCAGTTACCGTCGGCATCAATGCTGAAGAAACCGTAGTTGCCATCGGCGACATTGGTTTGCACTTGGAAGACCGCTTCGCCGTTGTCGACGTCGGTGACGGTTAAGGTGCCAGCCACCGTTTGTACTGTGCCTGGCAGGGTGTCGGAATCGCCGTCTTCGGTGACGGTGCCGGCATCGCTGTCGCCGTTACCGACCGTGATGTCAGCGGGATCGTCGACAGGATTAACATTAATGGTTAGCGTTGCCGTTGAACCAGTGTTAGTTGTGTAGGTAATGACAGGTACTTGGCCATTCCAGTTCGCATTAGGCGTGAAGGTGTAAGAGCCATCGGCATTGATGACTAAGTCGCCGCCTTCTAAGGAAGCGGTGGTGCCCGCTGTAACAGTATCACCGTTCACGGTGAAGCTGACCACAGATAGTTCATTATCCACATCGCTGTCATTGGTGAGCACGTTACCGGTGGCAACGGTATCTTCATCAACGGTATTAGTATCGTTGGCTAACGCAGAGGCATCATCAACAGGGGTAACATTAATGGTTAATGTGGCCGTTGAACCAGTGTTAGTGGTGTAGGTGATGACTGGTACTTGGCCATTCCAGTTTGCATTCGGCGTGAAGGTGTAAGAGCCATCGGCATTGATGACTAAGCTGCCGCCTTCTAAGACGACCGTGGTGCCTGCGGTAACGGTATCGCCATTCACGGTGAAGCTGACAACGGACAGGGTGCTGTCGATATCGGAATCATTATCAAGCACATTGCCTGTTGCTGCAGTGTCTTCTGCAACTGTGGCGCTGTCATTTGCAAGGATGGAAGGATCATCGACAGGGCTGATATTAATGGTTAGCGTTGCAGTTGAGCCCGTGTTGGTTGTGTAGGTAATGACAGGTACTTGGCCATTCCAGTTTTCATTCGGCGTGAAGGTGTAAGAACCATCGATATTTAAAACTAAAACACCATCTTCGAGAGTCACTTCTGTGCCTGCTGCGTAGGTGGTGCCGCTGATTTCGAAGCTCACAACACTTAGAGTGGAATCCACATCAGTGTCGTTATCGAGCACATTGCCAGTCGCTACAGTATCTTCATTGGAAGTGTTGCTGTCATTAGCAAGTGCTGAAGGTGAGTCTGCTGCAATGGTGAATTGTGGAATATTAACCGTCGTTCCAGTCAGTGCTTGGCCGCTTGTTGAGTAGCCTGAAGCTGCAATGGTTTCTGTGCCGCTACGGGCTAGAGTGACATAGCCCGAGTTACCATCACTGCCTGGTGTGTTGCCTGCTGCGGTTTCTGGTAGGTTCTGAGTTGGGTCTTCACCGGATGCAATAAGATCTTGTAATGCTTGAATTTCATCTAGGGCTGCTTCGTTAGCCGTGCCAGAGGCTGCTGCAGTAGTTTCGCTGGGCGCGACTTCATTTGATAGCTTAGTGCCATCATCGAAGGTAATTTCATAGGTTGCGTTTTCGCCAATATGGAGCACAGCACCTTTAGGGAGTTGTTCGCCATCCTTAGCGGGTTGATTTGAACCATCAACTTCGACATTGATTTGCCCTTTTACTAACTTAAGCAAACCTTTCTTTGATGTAATTACCGATCCCATAGTAAGCTCCCAACAGCCAAAGTGTGTTAATCCATAGACGCACAAGTCCAACAAATATGTCGCACTGTGATACAAGTGGTGGAATTTTAGCTAACGAAACGACTTAAGTCAATTTTTTGACGCGCTTGTGTCGCCTGTTCTTATGCGGTTTTACGGATCTTAATACGCAAAAGTGACAATTTTTAGACCTGTAACTAGATGTAGTAGCTATATCTATAAAAAGGGCCGTATTTAGTACTTTTTAACTCTAAGATTAAGCATAGTTATAAGAAATTAATCTGGATTGGGAGAGTGGTTTTTACGGAAAAGAAGCGACACGATCTAGTTTTTAACATTTTTGGCAAGTTAAGTGGGTTTTAATATGCCAGCATTGGCAAGTGCCGTGATCTTTCGTTACTCAAATCACGGCGACTAGGTTGCAGGCATTGTAGAACTACAGATTAACCGCCTGACGATAACTTTGATTTGCGTTACCTTGTTCGCCTAACTGTTCTTGAATCCGCGCAAGCGCCAACCAAGAGGCTTTTGTGGGTTCGAGTCGGCAAACATTTTGCCAGCAGGTTCTGGCTTCTTTCATATCCCGTGTTTGCTGATAAAGTTTAGCTAAGCACATCTGGTAGTCGGCATTATTCTCATGGGTGATTTCATGCTTGAGTAACTGCTTACGGATTTCTGTATCTTGGGCTGTCGTTATTTCTGGAATGACTTCTAAAAGCGCTGATTCAGGAGAAGTGCGTAATTTTTTCGAGAGTAGCTTCAGCGCTTGCTCTTTGCGATTAAAGCGGCATAAACCCACAGCATAAATCGCCAAAAACTCAGACTGATTGCGCTCACTGCGAGATAACCACTGCCAGCATTGTTCTAAGGCTTCTTCGCCTTTAATGGTTGCGGCTTTGAGTAAAGCGCAGTGAGTGATTACATTGAGTTCATTTAGCTGGGTGTCATCTAGGATCTGGCGCTTCTTCAAAATAGGTAACAATAGCTTGAGCGCATCCCAATCCTCTTGTGCTCGATATAACTCGAGGGCGAGTTTGAGTACCGGTGCTTTGCTCTTACTTGTGGGGGCTAATTTATCGAGCTCGGCGCGGGCTAAAGCTAACTCTCCTTGTTTTAACAGATATCGAGTACGCGTGGTTGCGACGGCATTCGCGGCCAGCGGTTGTGTTGCAGCACGGTCAAGATATTGATCACGCTCTGCTATTTTCTGTTGATATTGGGCTGCACGAGCTGCTGCAAGTAAATTAAGTGCAGGGAGTTCGCCATTATCGGCGCCTTTTATCATAGCGCGTTCCGCTGCTGGCCAATCTTCTTCTGCCAGAGCCAGTGCACCCATTAAGGTATGCTTTTTCGCGGAGCGACGGCGCCAGTGGCGAGGAATAAAACGGCTACGCAGCATGAGATTAATAGCGCTAATCACCAACCATTCTAGTACTTGGAACATGGCATAAAATACAATTAAGGCAATGATCCCAAAGACTAAACTGGTCTCAATCTGGTAGTCACCTGCCGCAATGTATACATAACCTGTGTTGCCCACCAACCAAGGGCTAATGCAGAGCCCTATTAGTATTATCCCTAAGAAAATTAATATCTTGATCATAATGGCACATCCTCTGATGAGGTCAGCTCACCATAGCTTGTCAGCTGTAATAGCAGAGGTTTTGCGGCAAAGGATTTCAGAGTAATAGGATCAAGTTCTAATGTCGCCAATTTATCGATTTTGGCGATGGCTTCAGCAGTGCTGTGATCTTGAGTATCAAAATAGGTTTGAATCCACTTACGCACCATCATTAATGATTGGTGATAAGCGACTCTGTCGTAGCGGTATAACGCAAGTTGAGATTGCAGCAGTTTATGACGAATGTTTTCAACCAGATACCACTGTTGCTCAGGAGCAAGTAAAGCGGGTGCATCGGCGGTTCTATGGCGTATGGTGATAAAGTCTTGGGTTAACGCTTTCCACGTCTTCCCTAAGTTGCTCTGCCAGTCATTTAAATCGCCAGTAATGTTTGTATCTTCAGGGGCATCGGTTTCTGCATCGCTGCGATTAAGTGGTAGCTTATCGAGTTGCTCAATTAAGGCATCGAGTGCTAATACACTACCATCAATATCTGTGGTTTTAATACTTGCAGTCGCGGCGATATCTTTTGCCAGAGCTTTACGAATAGGTAGCAAAGCGGGATTGTTCATGGCGGCGATGGTTTCATCCGCCGACTTTAATAGATCGGTGGCGGTGCGGGGATCTTTTTCTAACCAAAGTTTACGGCCCGCCATGTTTACTAGATATTCGGCTTCTGACGCCATCCAATGCGTTGGGCTGCGTTGGGCGAGTTTATTGATCCTGTCCTGTAGTTGATTTTGGTCTTCTGCCAATTTTGTTAATTCTTGATAGGTCTTAGCATCATTCAGTTGTTGCTGTTCAAGCTGGCCAATACGTTGGTTGGGTTGTAGCAGGGCTTGCTGTAATTGGTCCTGCAGGGCGATATTTTTCGCATCCTGCGCCAGCAGTTGCTGTTGCATCTGTTGGTACAGCATAAAACCACCGCCAAGGGTGCAAGCGGTTAAACCCAGCGCTAATAACACCCCAAAGCGAATCGCCCATGAACTTCTATTGGGTACTGCTGTTTGACTCGGCGTGCTTGAAGGTGTGGCTTTGGCTGTTTGGGATTCAGAAGATGGCGCTGAAGTTACGGGCGTGTCATCAGTCGTTATTGATGGTTCAATAATAGAGGTAGCCTGTAATTCAGGGCTCTTTGCGTCGTGCTTGTTGTTATCCATTTAACAGTCCTTGAAAACATGCTACTGCCGAAATTCGAGTTAAATTGGGCTAAATAGCGCTTAGAGTTTAAGGGCGTTTAGCACGGCTTTGCTGTTGGCGGCATTGGCATTGGTGACTTGGGTTATACCAAAGGCGTGAGCTTGAGCTTCTACTCGGTTACTTGGGACTATGATATGACATGAGCGCAGCCATGCAAATAACTCTTTTGGCACTAGATTAATCAGGTTATCCAGTACTTCACCGCTGGTGACGACAATAGTGTCGATGCCAAACTCTTGCCATTGTTGTGCGATCTGTTGTCCATTGAGTGGTGGACAAGCCCGTTGATATACTTCCCAATAGCGCACTGTTGCCCCGCGCTCAGCCAGTCGTTCAGCTAAGGCTTCACGGCCACCAACGCCACGTATGATCGTAATCTGCTTACCTTTAATATCTTGCAAAGGCGCAAGCGTGAGTAGACCTTCGGTCTGCTGACAATCATCTGGGGCTTCGAAGGCTTTAATGCCGAGTTGATTTAATGCTTCCCAAGTCGCATGACCTACGGCGAAATATTGAGCTTGAGGCCAGCCTTTTATTCGAGAATGAGCGGTTGTTAAGGCATAGTCGGCAAAGCTGACTGCATTAGCGCTGATACAGATAATCATATCGGCGTGTGCCAGTGGGTGCGAGTTATTCGTTGTGATGGGCGGCGTTGCTTCGACACACAGCAGAGGTGTAACCCAATGGCTAATGCCTTGTTGATTCAAGGCATCGATCATGGACTGATTGCGCCCTTCTGGGCGCGTCAGTAAGACTTTCATCGACTTAGGCTTTAGCGTAAACAGCGTCGAGTATGCTTTTTGCGCCTTTGCTCAATAGCTCTTCGGCAAGGGCAACCCCTAATTGCGTGGCGTCGGTTTTTGGACCTGTGATCACGCCTTCGATGATTTCACTACCATCAGGGTTACCGACTAGGCCGCGTAATGTCATCTCATCACCATTGATTTCGGCAAATGCGCCAATCGGCACTTGGCATCCACCTTCTAGGCGTGTGTTCATCGCGCGCTCGGCAATCACACGGTAGCGCGTTTCTAAATGTTCTAATGGTGCCAGTAGGGCCTTAACGCGTGCGTCGTTGGTGCGACATTCGATACCCACTGCGCCTTGGCCGTTGGCGGGCAAGGATTCTTCGGCAGAAATAAAGCTGGCAATCCGCTCAGACAATTTCAGGCGAATTAAGCCAGCAGCGGCAAGAATAATGGCATCGTATTCGCCGTTATCAAGTTTAGCTAAACGAGTGCCTACGTTACCGCGTAAATCTTTGATAATAAGGTCAGGGCGTGATGCGCGCAGTTGGCATTGACGACGTAGGCTCGAGGTGCCCACAGTTGCACCTAATGGTAATTCGCTGATCGATTTATATAAATTCGATACAAAGGCATCGCGTGGATCTTCGCGCTCGCAAATGACTTCAAGGCCTAAGCCTTCGGGGAAGTCGACTGGCACGTCTTTCATTGAATGCACCGCGATATCGGCAAGATCGTCTAACATGGCGACTTCAAGCTCTTTGACGAACAAACCTTTACCGCCCACTTTGGCTAGCGGCGTATCTAAGATAACGTCGCCTTTAGTGCTCATTGGCAGCAATTCCACCACAATACCGGGGTGAATGCGTTCTAATTCGGCTTTAACAAATTCAGCTTGCCACATGGCCAGCGGACTCTTGCGGGTTGCGATACGTATGCGGTTCTCAGACATGCCTAGTTTCCATCAAAGATCTTAGTTGCGCCAATGCTAACATTGGCAAATCGTTTATGTAAGGAAGCCGTATCGATTCTTTGAAGTTGGCGATGTTCTAGATACCGTGAAAGTGTGACTGGCTTCACGTTTAGTTGCTCGAGTTTGTAAAAGTGTTAACATGAGCACATTTCCCATAAGTGCTTAAGTG
Organism: Shewanella sp. SM69; assembly: GCF_025653985.1. Classification (NCBI taxonomy): domain Bacteria; kingdom Pseudomonadati; phylum Pseudomonadota; class Gammaproteobacteria; order Alteromonadales; family Shewanellaceae; genus Shewanella; species Shewanella sp. SM69. The sequence goes on along the minus strand of NZ_JAKKRV010000020.1, from coordinate 86,723 downwards.
TTGTGTTTTTGAATGGATCGGCAAATACAGTTTCCTGATATAGCAGAAAGACTTAATAAGGTACGTATTGCACGCGCCCTAGCTTTGCTATCGCCGCTACAAAAACACTTATTCCATTTGATCCCTTTTTTAATTCACCAGAACGGTGTTCAGTATCCTGGCTATCATGCCGCCAATACGCCCTGTGGAATCAACGAGTATCAGGTTGGTGAGACTGAGTCCCAGGCCTGCGATGTGTTCTCGCTGCCTTTTACTACTCAAGAAGCGGATATCAATGCCTTTGAAGGCGTTTATGCGATGGGGAGTACTGGCAGTTTTGGCCAAAATGCCAAGAGCGATGTCGATGTTTGGTTAGTACATAGGGCCGATCTGTGTGCTGAGGATTTGGCGCTAATCAAGATTAAAGCGACTCGATTGACTGCTTGGTTTGCCGAGTATCAGTTTGAGGTGAATTTTTACTTAGTTCATCCGCAGCAGTTTTGTGGCGGTAAAGCCGTTCGTGGATGTCAATCAGCAATGGCCCATGAGCATAGCGGTAGTATGCAACATTGGTTATTACTTGAAGAGTTTTATCGCAGTCAAATTCGTTTGGCGGGTAAAACGATTGCATGGTGGCCAGACGCTAAACTCAATCCTGCGCTCTTGTCCTTAGGCGATGTACATGAATTACCTGCGAGTGAGTACTTTGGTGCTTCGTTATGGCAGCTCTACAAGGGCTTAGAAAAGCCCCATAAGGCACTGATTAAAGTATTGCTACTCGAGGCTTATGCCAGTGATTATCCCCATTCAACTCTGCTTTGTGATCACTTATGGCAGAAAACGCTCGCCGGTGATTTTTCGACTTCGAATGATGCCTATTACTCTATCTATGAGATTATCGAAACCTATTTACTTAAGCAGAATGATACTCGCCGACTAGAGATAGTGCGGCGCTGCTTCTATTTAAAATGTGGCGTGCACTTGAGTCGAACCCAAGAGGGCAAAGATTGGCGTTATCCTAAATTGCAACAGCTGGTGCAGGATTGGCAATGGCCAGATAGTCTGATTAGCACTTTAGACAATTGTGAACATTGGCATAGTGGCCAGCTCAATTGGTTTAACGAGCAACTGAATGAACTGTTATTAGCGAGCTACCAAACCTTACTACGCTTCGCATCGACACATGAGTTAAATGAAGGCTTGCGGATCGAAGATTTGGGAATGCTGACTCGCAAGTTGCATACCTATTTTAGTCAAGATGAAGACCAAATCGCTAAGCTGAATCTGCTGTGGAGTGCTTCAGTCGCTGAGTCCGAAGTGACTATGGTCTCAAGCTCCCGCGATCGTCAATATTATCTGTATCGACAAGGGCCTCAGCCACAAAATTTGTTAGGCGAGTCGGCAATATGTAAGGGAAAAACTCCTTCAGCCTTAATGATTTGGGCATGTTTAAATGGGATCTCGACGCCGAGTACTCAATGGCATGAATATGGTCAGAGTAAGGCAAAGTCGAAACGGCTTACCGAAGCTTCTAAGCGGTTACTGAATTTTATCGACCACGATTGGCGTGTATCTAAACGTGACTTATGCCAGCCATGGCATTTTCGTAAGCTGATTTTCGTGCTCAATCTGGATTGCGATCCCACCATTGAATGGCAAGGACAGGAAATGATGGTCGATGTGATGAATGCGAACGTGTTCTCACTCGGGCGTAAAAAAGCCAATATGCTTGGTGCGTTAGATGCGATTTGCTTGAATAGTTGGGGTGAATGGCAGTGTCATCGTTTCGAAGGCGATACGGCGGTATTGCAAGCCTTAGCCTTTGTGACGCCGGGGCTAAGACGAGCCAGTTTACCTGTGGATATGGATGTGATCAGCTGTTCACAGAAGTTACGCCCACAGCTTAAATTAGCAGTGAAAAATCTACTAAAACAAACTATGCGTTTGTGCCAACAAGTGCAGCAATCCAGCACCTTAGTGCAGCCACTGCAGATAAGTCGTACTCGCTATGGGATCTTTTTTAATCCCTTAGGTATGGCCTATCAGGACTTAAGCGATGCCAAGTCATTTTATCAACAGTTATCCCGCAGTCATCTTGTATTATTGCCGCGGCCTGAATTAGGTGACGATCCCTTCTCGAGTATGCCTAAAGTGGTGCAAAACTATGCGGCTAAAGGCGCGATTCAGTATTTTCTACGCCAACGGGTCGATAACTTGGATGTATTTATCCTCGATGAGGAAAATCAACTAAGCCATTACGTGCAGGCGGGATCAAACATGGCCGAGTTAGTAAATAAAGTGAGCCATCACTATGTGTTCGATGAGCATTATGCTTCACGGGCGCGGTTTAATATTCCGCAATTTTTCCATTTAGTGCGGGTAGCCGGAGAGCTAACGGTGGCGCCTTTCGGTATCGATGTTAGCGATCAAGACACTGAGTTTTAGCTGGTTTTTAACATAAATAATGGGAGCCAAGGCTCCCATTATTGTTTTGCACTACGACAGGCTTAGATTAGAAGCTAAGCTTAATGCCGCCTTGGCGCTCGATAGACTCTTGCACGAATGGCATAAACTCGCCGCCATTTCGTCCGTCCATCCATTTACCTTCAACAAAACCAAAGTGATATCCACCAAAGCGTGTGGCGACCCAAATCTCATGCAAAGGTTCTTGCTTGTTGATCACAATCTTAGAGCCATCAACAAATTCTAATTGCAATACGTTGCCACTGGCATCGATATCAAGATCGGCATCTTGCTCATCAATCGCAGTTTCAATCGCATTTTCTATGGCTTGGAACATGTCATCGGCGAGCTGGTGAAATTCTGTATCTGTCATGGCCATGCATTTCTGTCCTTTGCTTTCGTCAAGATGGGTGCGATTATAAGGCCATTAGTCACCAGATGCACAGATGTTGAGAAAAATGAGACTGTTTTTATTGTTATTGCTTGGTAGCCTATTCATTACTGCATGCGGCCAGAAGGGCCCCCTCTATCGATCTCCGGCCACAGAGGTGAATCAGCCTAAAAAGGTTGAGGCATCTAAACCTGATCCTGAAGTAGAAGAGATTAAAACCGAAATTCGAGCCATCGAAGTACAAAAAACACAACAATAATAGCAGCTATAACTATCATCACTATCGCAGCGATAAAGCGCAGTAAGGAATCAGACATTGGATCACTTTCTCTACCAACAAAATGCCCTGCACGCCGAAGGCTGCCAGGTCGCCGACTTAGCTCAAACCTATGGCACGCCGCTGTATATCTATTCCCGCGCCACGCTAGAGCGCCATTGGCATGCCTTTAATAATGCCGTGGCAGATCATCCACATTTGATTTGCTATGCAGTAAAAGCTAATTCGAACTTGGCCGTACTGAATGTGTTGGCACGTTTAGGCAGTGGTTTTGATATCGTTTCGGGTGGTGAGTTAGCAAGAGTGATTGAAGCGGGTGGCGATCCCGCTAAAGTGGTGTTCTCTGGCGTGGGTAAAACTGCGGCCGAAATGGAACAGGCACTTAATCTGGGCATTTACTGCTTTAACGTCGAGTCGAGCGCCGAGCTTGAGCAGTTAAATTTGGTCGCAGGTCGTTTAGGTAAAATGGCGCCAGTTTCCTTGCGAGTCAATCCCGATGTGGATGCGGGTACTCATCCCTATATTTCGACTGGCCTTAAAGAAAATAAATTCGGTATCGCTATGGATGAGGCCGAAACCGTCTTCGCCCGTGCCCATGCTTTGCCACATTTAAAAGTGAAAGGTGTCGATTGCCATATCGGCTCGCAATTAACCGAAATTCAACCTTTCCTCGATGCAATGGATCGTATGCTAGCGTTGATCGATCGTCTGGCTGAACAAGGTATCGTCATTGAGCATTTTGATGTGGGTGGCGGTTTAGGTGTGACCTATGATGCTGAAACCCCGCCGCACCCTGATGTGTATGCCGCCGCCATATTAGCGCGTTTGGGCGACCGTCAACTTAAGCTGATCTTCGAACCGGGCCGTGCGATTGCCGCCAATGCGGGGATTTTTGTTACTCAGGTGCTTTATCTGAAAGAAAACAGCGACAAGCGTTTTGCGATTGTCGATGGCGCGATGAATGACTTAATTCGCCCAGCACTTTACAGCGCATGGCAAAATATTATCCCAGTCGTGCCAAGGGACTCTGAGGCCTATGAGTTTGATATTGTTGGTCCAGTCTGCGAAACAGGTGATTTTTTAGGTAAAGATCGCAAGCTGGCTTTAGTGGCAGGGGATTTACTTGCTGTGCGTTCGAGTGGTGCCTATGGTTTTGCGATGGCCTCTAACTACAACACGCGTCCTCGTGCGGCCGAAGTCATGGTCGATGGTGAGCACGCTTTCTTAGTGCGTGAGCGAGAAAAATTGTCTCAGCTCTGGCAAGGTGAGCAACTCCTGCCGTAAACTAGAAAAATTATATTGATTCAGGCGCTTGGTTTCATACTTAATGAGCGGCGCCTCGGCTTAAAGGATAAGTATCTTGATCCAATTCACTAAGATGCACGGACTGGGTAACGATTTTATGGTGGTCGATGGGGTCACGCAGAACGTGTTCTTTTCGCCTGAGCAGATCCGCCGTTTAGCCGACCGTAACTTTGGCATAGGTTTCGATCAATTACTGTTGGTTGAGCCGCCCTATGATCCCGATTTAGATTTTCATTATCGCATCTTCAATGCCGATGGTACTGAAGTCGAACAATGCGGTAATGGCGCCCGCTGTTTTGCCCGTTTTGTGCGCAATAAAGGATTGACCAATAAGAGTAAAATCCGTGTTAGCACTTCATCAGGTAAGATGACTCTGCGTTTAGAGCGAGATGGTACAGTTACCGTGAATATGGGCGTGCCTATTCTTGAACCAAGTCTGATCCCTTTTAAAGCCAAGAAAGCCGAAAAAACCTATTTACTGCAAACACCACTGCAAACGTTTTTATGTGGCGCGGCTTCTATGGGCAATCCCCATTGTGTGCTCGACGTTGAAGATGTGGCGAGCGCCGCTGTTGCTGAAATTGGTGCCATGCTCACTAAGCATGAGCGCTTTCCCCGTGGTGTGAATGTGGGATTTATGCAAGTAGTAGATTCGGGCCACATTAAGCTGCGGGTGTATGAACGTGGTGCGGCCGAAACTTTGGCCTGTGGCACTGGCGCGTGTGCGGCCGTGGTTGTAGGTCAAGTGCAAGGGAAGCTCGGCCAGCAAGTGCGGGTGGATTTACCCGGCGGTACTTTAACCATCAACTGGGAAGGCGAGGGGAAACCTTTGTGGATGACGGGTCCAGCGCAGCATGTTTATGATGGACAAATTCAGTTATGACAGAGCCCTTGATGCCGCAGACGAATGTGCCCTTTGATGAGTTGATTATTCGCGAGTATCTGCTTGATAATCCTGATTTTTTCAATCGCTATCCCGAGCTATTGCTGGCAATGCGTCTGCCCCACCTGGAGCGCGGCGCCATCTCTTTGGTGGAACGTCGTCAAGAAATGCTACGCCAGCGAGTCAGCCAGTTGGAAGAAGAGATCACCAGTCTGTTAACGATGGCGGCGCGCAACGAGAAAATTTACCAATTCAATACTGAGTTATCCTTCCAACTACTGAATTGTGCCGATCTAGTGTCACTCAAAGAAATCTTAGCCGACAGTTTAAAATTACAGTTTAATTTCAGTCATGTGCGTTTGATCAGCGTTCTCGATGCCGATATGAAGGCAATATGGGATCAAAGGCTGCATAAAGGTCACTATTTTGGTCGGCTAACGCAACAAGAAGCCAAACGGTTATTTGGTAGCGAAGTGGGCTCGGTGGCACTGACTAAATTGTCGGAAGACAACCCAGTGATTTTTGCCATTGCTAGTCAAGATGTCACCCATTTTCATCCTGATATGGATAACATGCTGCTGGAACAGTTGCGGCGTTTACTGGCGCATATGCTTGCAAAGCTGTAACGGTCGTTGAGCTATAGTGCTCACCCAAAGCTTAGCAAAACCCACGAGGAAACCGATATGAGTACGCAAACAGGCGAAGTGTCGGCATTAAATACTCAATGGTTACAAACCTTTGAATGTTATCTGAGTACCGAGCGACAGTTGTCTGCCCATACAGTACGGAATTACCTTTACGAGCTTAATCGCGGTAGCGATCTCTTGCCCGAAGGCGTGCATTTACTCAATGTGAGCCGCGAGCATTGGCAGCAAGTGTTAGCCAAATTGCACCGCAAAGGTTTAAGCCCGCGATCGCTTTCTCTGTGTTTATCGGCAGTAAAACAATGGGGTGAATTTTTGCTGCGCGAAGGCGTGATTGAGCTTAATCCCGCCAAAGGCTTAAGTGCCCCCAAACAGACCAAACCTCTGCCGAAGAATATCGATGTCGATGCCATCAGTCACTTGCTGGACATTGAAGGTACAGATCCGCTGAGTCTGCGTGATAAAGCCATGATGGAATTGTTTTATTCCAGTGGCTTACGTTTAGCAGAACTTGCCGCGCTCAATTTATCCAGTGTGCAATACGATTTGAAAGAAGTGCGAGTCTTAGGTAAAGGCAATAAGGAGCGTATCGTCCCTGTCGGTCGTTTAGCGATTACTGCGCTGCAGAATTGGCTCAATTGCCGAAAGCAGATCCCCTGTGAAGATAACGCCTTATTTGTGACTGAAAAAGGCAAGCGACTTTCCCATCGCAGTATTCAGGCGCGCATGGCTAAATGGGGTCAAGAGCAGGCATTATCGGTGCGAGTACATCCCCATAAGCTGCGCCATTCCTTTGCCACTCACATGTTAGAAGCGAGCGCCGACTTGCGGGCGGTGCAAGAATTATTGGGTCATGCGAACCTAGCGACCACGCAAATTTACACCAGTTTGGATTTCCAACACTTAGCTAAGGTGTATGATAACGCCCATCCTAGAGCGAAAAAAACACAGGATAAATAATGCGTTGCTATCTTAGACCTCAACATATTCAAGCGATCAGTTTCGATCTCGACGATACCCTGTACGACAATCTGCCGCATATTTTAAATGCCGAGGCTGAGCTGGCGACGTTTCTGTTGCAGACTTATCCATTATCGCAGGCGTGGCAACCCCATGATTGGCGCAGGCTAAAACTGCAACTTTTGCAACAAAATCGTGAGCTCGCCCACGACACCAGCGCAGCACGTTTAGCTACGCTTCGCCAAGGTCTAATACAATTAGGGTATTCGTCGACTGAAGCCGAACGCGGCGCCGAGCAAGGATTAGCATGCTTTTATTTTTATCGCAGCCATTTTCAAGTGTCTGACGAAGTGCTCTTATTACTCAAGCGCTTATCGCAGCATTTTAGATTAGTCGGGATCACCAATGGCAATGTGGATGCCGAGCGGATTGGTTTAGGTGATGCCTTCGAGTTTGTGTTGCATCCAGGTAATGGCGTGCATATGAAACCCGCTAAAGACATGTTCGAATTGGCCTGCTCGCGATTAAACATTGCACCGCAACATTTACTGCATGTTGGCGACAGTATGAATGCCGACGTTCGTGGTGCTCGATTGGCGGGGTGTCAGTCTGTGTGGCTAAATCCCAGTTTTGGTCGAGTCGATTCCTTACCGATAGCCGCCTTGTTGCCCCATTTAGAAATAGCCTCCCTCGACGCTTTGACAAAAGTATTGGCTATCGACGTAAACTAACTTAGCGTGCATTTTTAATCTGTATCTTTGGGTGATTGAGATCAAGGTTTGCCAGCCAAATTTGCACTAAAGTTAAGTTTTATATCACTAAAGTCACTGACTAAGGCTATTTTATGGCGCGTATCGGGTTGTTATTACTGCTCACTTTATGTTGGATCGCGCCGGTATCGGCCCATGAGATCCATTCAGGTGGCGGTTTCATGTCGGGTTTTAACCATCCCGTATTGGGCTTCGATCACTTGCTGGCTATGCTGAGTGTGGGCATGTTGAGCACCCAGCTCGGTGGCCGCGCGATTTGGACTGTCCCCTTAGCATTTGTCACCTTTATGTTAGTGGGTGGGATTTTAGGTTTATATGCGATTGCTGTTCCCTTTGTTGAAATAGGTATTGCCCTCTCTGTGTTGTTGCTCGGTCTTGCCATCGCTTTTGATCGTCAAATCCCGTTGTTATTCGCTATGGCCTTTGTGGGCGTATTCGCGATTTTTCATGGTCACGCCCACGGCGCTGAAATGCCGGAATTGGCTAGCCCAGTCCTGTATGCCCTAGGATTTTTATTTGGTACAGCAGTCATCCATTTAGGCGGCGTAATGATAGGCCTTGGAATGCAGCGGATGACAGGGCAACGCAATTTAATGCGCGTTACTGGCGTGGCGATTGCGGCCATGGGCGGCTATCTATTAGCAGGTTTTTAACGTAATAACAGGACGTTAGATTTACTGGATTAACGCGCCTTGAGTTGCTTCATGCAAAGATGGGCGCGGCGTAGCAGTAGATTGACTTGTCGACGGCTTGCATGCATGTCGGCATCTCCTACCCTAAAATAACTCCCAGTGTAAGGATCGCTGCCTACGTAGATAGGTTTGAGCTGCTCAGGCGCCAGCGGTACGCGGATACGAATGAGTTTTTTGTTCATAATTTCAATAATCTGTACATCCGAGATCGCTAAAAGATTGTGACTCGTGCGACTCGGGTCATCGAGGATTTCCCAAAATTCTTGCAAGACGGGAAGGGGGTTGGGAATGCCTTCAATACTGAAATGGCCACGCTCTTCCCGCACACCTAGGATGATCTCGCCACCCAAGGTGTTGGCAAAAGAGCTATAAGTCGCCCAAATGTCTTCGGGTAATTGACCTTGGCCATCGCGGCCACCTGCGAGTTTAAATTCTACTTGGGCCGACTCGTGCAAATTGGCAATATCATCGAGTGCAAATGATTGAAATGTCATGGCAGCTTATCCGTCAGCGACACATGACTTGTTGTAGCACGTCAACAATTGAAAGGCCAGACTTAGGTCTAGCCTCAAGGTTAAGCGGATAATCCGTAATTTGGAGCCGCTACGGGATAAACATTTAATCAATTATTGGGTGAGACCCAATGCCTTAGGAAATAGAATATTGTTTTCTACGTGAATATGCTGATGTAAGTCCGCCTCAAATTCCGCCAGAGTGGCATAACAAACACGCCATGTAGTGCACGCATATTCAGGTGGTGTGAAGTCGTTAGTGAGCTCGTGTAATTTTTGCAAAATCAAACCGACTTCTTCATGCTCATGTTGCATCGCATTGATGGGGTTGCCAATATGGCCAAAGCAAGCCTCAACCTGCTCTCCATGACTCATGGCGCGGATCGCCGGAAACAGTATTTTTTCTTCCTTCATTAAATGCGGCATTAAGTCTTCAACTAAGGCTCGTACCCAACCTGCAAAGGGAACGATTTCGGCATAGTGCTCACCGTGAGCGCGAATCATTTTCTCGGAATATTCGACCAATAAAGGGGCTTTTTCGCGCACGTATTGATGGTGCGTTGATTCTATATATTCGATAAGTTGATCTAAGGGTAATTGATTTAATTCATCTTCTTTGCCACCAGTAAGTGTTGCGGCATTCAGCGCAGCAACCACTTTTGCAGGATCTACATCTGCACGCTCACAGGCGACCACCAGTGATTTACCCCCGCCACAACAAAAATCGATACCAAATTGACTAAACACATGTGCGCGGCGAAAGTCTTCCGCCACTAGCTCACCAATTTTTCGTTCTAGCCAATGATTGTGTTGAGAATTAAACCCATGGGGTGGGAGTTGTGCATCTTTTGAGACAGACGTAGCAGACATGAGTAGCTCCAGAGCAGCAATAAATTTACATTCATATTATTTGCAGCTTTTAATCGTGGCAACTAAACCTGACTAAAATACTCAGGATTTGCCGATGATGTCACAGTTAGACGAGCGAAATATCTCTTAAGGAGTAGAAGGGTATTGCTTTGATTGGAAATGAGATTGGAGCTGTGAGTTATCAATATTCTATAGGAGGTATGCAGTTGTGGTTTGCTGAGAGGCTTAGTTTGTTGTGATGAGCGATGCAGTTAAGTTAGAGAGAGGTGTGTTGCACCTCTCTCAGCGGGTCTTGCTAAGCTACTGTGAGTAATGATTACCCGAGTTGTCCCGCAATCATAAGTTCTTTTGTTTCAGGGACTTCATTATAGGATAAAACATGAAGTCCACGGGCGAATGCTAATGCGTAACGTGCGAGGAAAGGCCTGAGTTGCGGTGAAACAAGTAGGATAGGGTTATAGCCTTTCTCTTTTGTCTCCGCGAGTAATTGGGGCATTCTTTGTTGTAGCTGCGCCAGTAGATTAGGTTCGATAGGGAAACTATCCAATGCAACTCGGCCCTGTTGTTGCGATTGATTTAACGCTGTCATTAAGGTTTGTTCTAATTCTGCGGTCAGCGTAAGTACATTCAACTGCGGACTGCTGCCTGCGATTTGATGCAAAATACTATTGCGTAAAGCGCAGCGCACATCGGCGGCGAGTAGAACGGGATCTTTGGTTTGCTCGCTGCATTCCAGCAAGGTCGTTGCTATGGTGCGTATGTCTTTTAGCGGCACTTGCTCTTTGAGTAACAAGCGGAAAACTTTGAGTAACTGAATGGGGGTTAAACAGGTACTGAGTGATTCCGCCAGTTTGGGGGCTTGCTTACTGAGCCTGTCAGTTAATTGCATAATATCATCATGTTGCAATAGTTCAGGCAGTGATTCGCGCAATAACTTACTGACATGAGTGGCAATGATTGTCGCATTATCGACGACCGAATAACCTAAATTGAGTGCTTTGGCTTTTAGTTCAGGCGTAATCCAAATCGCATCCATTTGGTAAGCGGGTTCCTTAGTTAAAATCCCATCAATTTTGCCGTACACAGGACCACTTTTTATTGCTAACAGTAGATCAGGCTCTAATTCGGCGATAGCCACTTGAGTGCCCATAAAGTTAATTTGGTATGCATGTGGTGCTAAGGCTAGATTGTCGCGCACTCTCACTTCCGATAGCAGAAATCCGATTTGTTCTGAAAGAGTACGTCTGATCCCTGTTAGGCGTTTTTGTAATTCTGCTCCTTTGGTTTTTTCGACTAGATGAACCAATCTATAGCCTAATCGTACTTCGATGATGTCGGTAAAAGGCAGGGATTCCCAGCTTGGCGCTGAAGGTTCTGTCAGGCTGGTTTCTATGAGTTCTTCAGTTTTCTCTTCAGTAAAGGAGGCCTTATTCTGGTTTTGTTTCCACGCCGCAAAGCCTAGTAGTATTGCAAAAGATAAAAATACCAGTGCTGGCATGCCCGGGGTGATACCGAGAATCGCCATCACAATGGCTGCAGTGGCTAAGGTTCTCGGGTTAGCCAGTAACTGTCGACTCAATTGGGTCGGCATTTCTTCTGCATCAGATACCCTAGTCACAATAATTGCGGCAGCAGTGGCGAGTAGTAATGATGGAATTTGTGCAACTAGACCATCACCAATGGTTAATAGTGCATAGGTTTTAAAGGCTTCTGTTGTACTCAGATCATGCATAAAGATGCCTATGCTGATCCCGCCAATAATGTTGATGGCTAAGATCAAGAGTCCTGCGATGGCATCCCCCCTCACAAATTTTGAGGCTCCATCCATGGAACCATAAAAGTCTGCTTCTCTGGCGACATCTTGGCGACGTAGGCTGGCTTGTTCGTGTGTGAGTGTGCCAGCATTGAGATCGGCATCGATCGCCATCTGTTTACCCGGTAGGGCATCCAATGTAAATCGCGCCGATACCTCAGAGATCCGCTCGCCACCCTTAGTGATTACAACAAAGTTAATAATCATTAGAATTAAGAAGATAACCGCACCGACGACATAGTTTCCGCCAATAACGACTTCACCGAAGGCTTGGATCACTTTACCCGCAGCATCGCCTCCTTCATGACCTTCAATGAGTACTACGCGCGTCGATGCAACGTTTAAGGTCAAACGCATTAAGGTCGCAAGGAGCAATAAGGTTGGGAATACAGAAAACTCTAATGGTCGCCGGATCGAGACGCTCACCAGCAGCACCATGACGGCAAGGACGATGTTAAATGTAAACAAAATGTCCAGTAGCCATGCAGGCAGCGGTAAAATCACCATTGCCAGAATAGCGAGCAGCATGACTGGAATGCCGATATAGCTGTAATTTCCTGAAAAGGTGCGAGAAAGCCAATTCATAGGTTAAGCAATCCTTTAATCGTGACGTAAATTAGGGGGAATAAAAAAATGTGGTAAAGGCTCAGGTTTCTGCTGTAAGCCCTTACGAGATGCTTTTATTTGCATGACGTAACTTAATACGTGCGCTATGGCGATAAAAAGGGCACTGGGTATCTGTTGATCGACTTGCGTTGAATGATAAATAGCCCGCGTGAGCGGTGGGATATCAATAATTTCAATATCATGTTTTTTAGCGAGTTCTCGCATATAGAGGGCGAGTTCTTCGGTGCCTTTAGTGATGACGTAAGGCGCATCCGCTAAGTCAGGATTGTATTTTAATGCCACGGCATAGTGAGTGGGATTAACCAAGAGAACATCCGCTTTTGGAATGGTGGTATCTGCCCTAGAGCGAGCCATTCGTTGCTGTATTTGGCGGATTTTAGCTTTAATCTCTGGCTTACCTTCTTGCTGGGTATGCTCGTCTTTGACCTCTTGGCGTGACATACGTAATTCTTTGCTGTTATGCCAATATTGGTAAGGCACATCAATAAAGGCGATCACGAGTAGTCCAGTACCAAGATAAAACATGCCTTGCGACAGTAGATTGATGCCATCACGAACCGCTTCATCAATAGGGCGTTGATTGTAGCTAAGTAGTTCTTGTAAGTGACCATTCAAGAAAACCAACATAATTCCGATCAGTAACACAATCTTTAGGCATGACTTGAGTAACTCAACAAGAGATTGAGCGGAAAATATTCTTCCGACACCGGCAAGAGGATCGATTCGACTGTACTTAAAATTAGCATTTCCAAAATTAAATATCGGCCCCCCAGGCAAGGCTCCTGCAACTGCGGCCAACAGAGCAACCATGATGAATAGTGGGCCTAAGATACTTAGCATTTCGACTAGGCTGGCGCCAAGATGGCGCATCATGATGTCTGGTTGATCTAACTCTGCTCGGGTGAGCAGCATATTGTATTTAGCTAATCCACTGACTCTCGTCGCAAACCAATCCGCATTACTGGTCAGCATGGCAGAGCAACCAACGACCAGTGCTGCGGAGGCAAGATCTTTAGATCGTGGAACTTGGCCTTCTTCTCTCGCTTTACGCTTTTTCTGCGGTGTAGCTTTTTCTGTTTTATCTTGTTGGGGTGTTTTACTCATGAGATCCCTCCGATAAATTGGTACATGGCAGTTAATGCGTCTAAGCACAGATCACTGTAACGAGTTGGAATGCCGCTTAACGAAAGGAAGACGCAAATCAAGCCCATCAACAAGGTCATGGGAAACCCGAGCGAGAAGATGTTTAATGACGGCGCAGCGCGGCTTAATACACCAAAAGTGATGTTAACCATTAACATGGCGAGTACTGCGGGTATGGCGAGCATCAGCGATGCAGCAAATAGCCAGCCCATTCGACTAACCAATCCCATTAGCGGTAAGTCAAAAATCCCATTTCCAATTGGCCATAAACGAAAGCTATCAACAATGATGTTGAGCCCGACTAAATGACCGTCAAGAGCCAGAAAAATCAATGTACCAAAGATTTGTAACCATTCACTGAGAATGGGGTTGGTGTCGCCATTAGCGGGATCGTTCATCACCGCCATCGCTAGACCCATCTGCATCGACATAATAGTGCCAAGCATGGTCATCACATGGATTAAAATGGTTAAAAATAGCGCGAGCATAAATCCAGTCAGTAGTTGCTCTATGGCTAAAAACAATGCTCCAAGCGAGAGCGCATCGACAGCGGGAACGGGTGGCAGCATAGGTGCAATAAGCGCTGCAATACTTAAGGCAAGAAAAATTCTTACTGTTGCAGGCACATAGGAATTACCTAACAAGGGCATTATCATAAATGCCCCCATGATCCGGCAGAATGGCCACCAAAGGCTGCCGATTAACATGCTGAGTTCGGTTGAGGTGAGGGAAAGCATATCAACCGATAATATGAGGAATATTCATAAACAGCCTGTCAAATAAATCACTTAGCTGTTGTATGAGCCAATGGCCTGAAAACAGAACCATAAGTAGAGTAATGATAAGCCTTGGCAGAAAACTCAAGGTTTGTTCATTGACCTGTGTCGCAGCCTGAAATACCGCAACGATTAAGCCTAGAATGAGTCCAGGTGTCACCAACACAGAAACCATGATGATGACGAGAAACATTGAGTCAGCAAAGAGCGAGGTCAGTTCATTGATGTCCATCTAGCTACCCAAAACTTGCGGTTAAGGTGCTTACCGTCATAGCCCAACCATCGACTAATACAAAAACCATCAGTTTAAATGGGAGAGAAATAATTAACGGTGACAACATCATCATCCCCATAGACATGAGGACACTTGCGACAACCAAGTCGATAACTAAGAAAGGTAAGAAAAGTAAGAAGCCAATTTGGAAAGCTGTTTTGAGTTCACTCAGTACAAATGCGGGCATAAGGACAAAAAAGGGGACTTCCTCTGCTGCTTTCATGTGTGTGGGTTCGTTAGCTATTTTCAGCATTTGCTCAAGATCAGTTTCTCTTGTCTGCGCCAGCATAAATCGAGTTAAAGGGACTTTGGCTATTGAGACAGCCTCCATCAATTCGATCTTACCTTGGTCATAGGGCAAATAAGCTTCCTTATAAATTTTGTCTCCCACTGGGCGCATAATAAAGATAGTGAGTACTAATGCTATCCCAACAAGCACTCGGTTAGGGGGACTTTGTTGTAGTCCGAGAGCTTGTCGGAGAATTGCTAATACAATGATAATACGAGTAAAACTGGTTAGCATCATCAGCATGATGGGCAAGAAACTAATGGCCGTCATGAGCGCTAAAATTTCGAGTTTAATGTTAACTGCTTGACTGTCTTGAGCGCTATCCAGTGTGAATAAGGTCAGTCCTTCCGATGCGAGGGCTTGGGGAGCAAACAATAGAATCGCCAGTAACAATACCCGAACTATCATTCGTTACTTGTCCCATCGAGAGTAATGCTCTCTATTTCCAGCAAACGTACGCCATATCTGCCTGCCACTTCTACGACTTCGCCTCTTCCTAATAGTGCTCCATTTACTCTGATATCCAGCGGTTCACCCACCATACGGTCGAGTGCGATAACATCACCTTCTCCCATACGATTCAGTTCGCCTAAAGACATTTCAGCACTGGCCAGTTCGAGAGTAACTTGAACAGGAAGTTGTTGAAAAAAATTATTATTTTTCAATTTACGGTTATGGGTGTCCGGCTTTGAAAATGCTCTCTCAGAGAAAATATCGTCCTCTAATAGAAAATCATCATCCGATAAAATAGATTGTTCAGCCAATGTCATGCTCCTCATGCTGATAAATATCTTGGGTCAATTTCGCTACCATCTGTCCTTCATGACTATGCACAGAGGCATGAAATAGCGGTGTGTTTCCGATTGATAACAAGGTTTTTGGATAGAGATTAATAGGTAAAATATCCCCAGTTTTTAATTGGCTGAGTGATTGCACCGGGATGCTATGTTGCCCTAATGTCAGCTGCATTTTTATGGGGAGACTTTTTAGCCAGACGGCTAGTTTTGCGGGTAAATCCGCAGATACTTCAGATTTCTTAGGCTGTTCGGCCAGATGCCCCAGTAAATGCTCAGTTAAACAAAAGAGCATTGGAGGGGTTAGTGGGCCATTGGTAAAATTGAACGACCATACTGCCGATACTGCGAGTGGCATATGGCCTTTTATGAGCTCAACTTCAAGATTATTGGTTTCGATCGTGCTATTAGGTAGCTCCTCCACTACGGAAAGTAGCAACTTTTTGGCTAACCTAAATTCAGATTGGCTGGGGTTTCTCAAAGGAGAACTTAATGGTGTTGAGGTATTACCGTAATAATTACTCGCCAATTGATCGAGCGTGCAGCGATCAATTCTCCAATAACCGAGGGTATTTTGATGATGTTTTAATACAAACCATGAATAGCAATGTTCTGGAACGACAGGTGTTCTAGGTTCTGTTAACGTTGACCCCGAAACAGCGGGATGACCCTGTCTTAGTAGCGGAGATAGGATATTATTTATGGCATCGATAAGTGGACGATGTAGCTTTTCTAGCTGTTGCAATAATCGCGTTCTCGCTAGCTTTTCTTGAACTAGCATAATAGGTCTAATTATTTCATTGGAATTTGATTTTATAAGCCTAGCTTTCGCCGTCGTCTTCATTGTTCTTCCTATTAAACGTGTTTTTACTACTAGAATGCTGCTTGGCTACCTCCGTGATTCAGTTGGCGCATAAAAAACATACACAAACAGAGTGCCTAAATATTTATTTCTTTATCGTTAAGGATTAATGAATTTCTTAAAACAGTTAAGCGTTGAACTTTAGGTTCGACTCTGTTTTAAACGACGAGGATGATAAGTTAATAAGGCTTAAGTATTCAATAATAATTATAAGAAATGCTGAAATATATGTGAATAGAATTGTAGGGTAAAGTTGGTTGTGAACAAAATGTTTATTTTGAGATTGTGTAAGAAGATATTAATGCTTTAGGTTTTGCATTTTCGCGTCAATAAAAAGGCGGTTAGATATTATTTTGACATTTGTCGATATTTTGGCGGGCAATATTTATGTCAGCATTTACATATTGATTATTAATGATGATTTTGTGTTGCAAATCTGTTTGTCTTTGATTTTCATTGTTTTTTGTGCGCTATATCTTGTGGTTTATTTAATGTTAAACATTGGTGGTTAAATTTTGTCACTATTTTAAAAGTATCGATGGTGCATTTTTATCATTGTCATATATTATTTTACAAATATATTTGGTATAAGTCAGTCCTAAGTTATATGTATCACTTTTTTGCGGTTTTTCTTTTAGAACTTTCATGGTTGATAGCAATTTATTCATATAATTCGGTGATACCTTAAACTTTGTTGCTGGTCACATTTCTTATCGATGATTGCACTAGAACACGTTTTAACCTTATTTAGTTGAGGGCATATCCTTAGCCATTGTCAATGTGGATACTCATTGTGTGTAGTTCTCTATTGCTGGCTTTGATATTACATGCGGAAATATATCTTCCGCATTTCGCTTCCGCATTTGTTTTTACTGTTCTTAATGGCTTGAGTTATTTATTGCTCATTCATCTAGATGGATAAGTAAGTGGTAATAGATTTTATATACACTCAAACACAAAGACTTATAGGTCTAAATTAAGGTGTTATTTAATGTACTGTAAACGAAAGGGAGTTAGTGAGTGGGTGGCCTAAGTATACGGATTGAAGGGTTAAACATATCTGCGGAACTTGCATGCAAAATAACACATGAGGATTTTTATCTGTGGAGTGATGCAATGGAATTACCTTGGCTCACTATCGTTAACTTGTCGGATTGTAGTCCTTGTGATGTGAAGTCTTATCTTGCCCGTTTTCCTGGCCGTAATATCGTCGCGTTATTAGCACCAGAGCAAGGTGAGTTGGCAGCCGCTGCCATGCGAGCTGGCGTACAGGATTATCTATTAATTCCCGTAGAAACTGAGCAGTTACTTGCCTCAATTCAACGATTACACCGCTTAGAGTTACCTGATTCTAGTTTGGTTGTCGCGGCTTCTGTTAGTCGACAATTGTTGATGTTGGCCCATCGCGCCGCAACCACTGAGGCCAGTGTTTTATTATTGGGTGAAAGTGGTACTGGTAAAGAACCGCTTGCTCGTTATATTCATCGCCACTCCTCCCGTTCACATAAGCCTTTCGTTGCGATTAACTGCGCTGCCATCCCTGAAAGTATTCTAGAGTCCGTTCTCTTTGGGCATGTCAAAGGTGCCTTCACTGGTGCCATTTGTGATAAGGCTGGAAAATTTGAGCAGGCCAATGGCGGTACTTTATTACTCGATGAAATTGGTGAAATGCCCTTGCCGTTACAGGCGAAGTTACTTCGGGTGCTACAGGAGCGTGAGGTCGAAAGACTCGGTGGCCAGCATGTTATACCACTGGATATCAGAGTCATTGCCTCTACCAATCGCGACTTAAGACAAGCCGTGGAGTTTGGACATTTTAGGGAGGACTTGTTCTATCGATTAGATGTTTTACCTCTGAAAATTAAGCCTTTAAGAGAACGAAAGGCTGACATCCTGCCTCTAGCTGAACATTTCTTAAATTTATATGGCCAATCTGATTGCTCAAGTCGCTGTTATTTCAGTGAGCACGCAAGACAAGTGCTCGTTAACTATGATTGGCCCGGAAATGTAAGAGAGCTAGAAAATTGTATTCAACGTGCATTAGTGATGCGTAGAGGTCAGGCGATTCAAGTTGCGGAACTCGGGTTAAACATTCAAGAAGAAATGCTTGAGTTGGAGCCTTTAGGCGCCTCAGATGGGCTTAAAGCGTCAAAACAACAGGCAGAGTTTCAATATATTATTGATGTACTTAAACGTTTTAATGGGCAACGCACGTTAAGTGCAGAGGCGCTAGGGATGACGACTAGAGCCTTAAGATATCGCCTCGTACAAATGCGGGAAGCGGGTATAGATATCGAAATGTTATTAGAGCAAGCGGGTCGAGCAGCTTAGAGCAATCAAAAAGTAATAGGAATGGATTATGTCTAATGGAGCGATTGTTGGCTCAAATATGTTAATGGAAACCTTAAACATTCATCGTGAAGTGGCTAAAGGGGCGATCAACATCACTTCAAACCCTGCCGATAATGGTATGGCTTATGGGTCATTCACTGACTTGATTAAGAGTAAAGTTTCTGCCGTTAACCAAGATCAGAACCAATCCTCTATGGCGATGGCGGCTGTCGATAGTGGAAAAAGCGATGATCTCGTCGGTGCTATGGTGGCTTCGCAAAAAGCCAGTTTGTCATTTGCGACTATGCTCCAAATTCGTAATCGTCTTGTGCAAGCATTTGACGATGTAATGAAGATGCCTATTTAAGGAATTGTGTGAATGTCTACCACTTTTGTTCAATCAGGTCAGGATATTACCGGGACTGAATCTTCGTCAGGATTCATTGCTGGCATGACCCAAAAATGGCATCGTTTTAACCGTGGTGATCGTCAGGTTATCGCCTTAGCTTTACTTGCGGTGGTTGTCGCCAGTGTCATAGTGTTGATGTTATGGACTGCTACTGCAGGGTATCGACCTTTATATGGCAGCCAAGAAAATGTCGATACTTCTCAAGTGTTAAATGTCTTGGATGCAGAAGGCATTGATTATCGCCTCGAGGCTAATACTGGGGCAGTCCTCGTTGCAGAAGAGCAAGTCGGTAATGCGCGTATGCTTTTGGCCGCAAAAGGGGTAAAAGCGAAAGTACCTTCGGGTATGGAGGCACTCGACAATACCGCGCTCGGTACGAGCCAATTTATGGAACAAGCTAAGTATCGCCATAGTTTAGAAGGTGAATTAGCTCGCACTATCATGTCGTTAAAGTCGGTCCGTGCCGCAAGAGTTCATTTGGCGATACCTAAACAAACTCTGTTTATCCGCCAGGAGCCTGAACTGCCGACGGCTTCCGTCATGCTACAGCTAGACCCGAATACTCGACTCTCTGAAACACAAGTTGAGGCTATTGTTAATTTGGTTGCTGGCAGTGTGACTGGACTAACGGCCAGTAATATCAAAGTTGTCGATCAAGATGGTCGATATTTAAGTGAGAACATTTCAGGCAATCAAGACCTTAGCCAGTCTAGAAACAAGCAGTTACAGTACACGCGTGAACTTGAGAATAGCTTAGTGGCTAATGCCGCCTCTATGCTCGAGCCTGTGCTTGGTCAAGATAATTTCCAAGTGCGGGTGACTGCAAAAGTAAACTTCAATCAGGTGGAAGAAACTAAGGAGTCACTCGATCCGCAAAATGTCGTGACTCAAGAGCGTACTAGTGTCGATGATTCAAGTAATAGTATTGCCGCGGGAATTCCCGGAGCTTTAAGTAATAAGCCACCCCAAGCAGGCAAAGAGGCGACGAATGATAAGACCCGTAATTTGAAGCAGGAAGAAAGTCGTCAATATGACGTTGGTCGTTCTGTGCGTCATGTTCGTTATCAACAAATGCAGCTCGAAAACCTCTCAGTTTCAGTGCTTATTAATAGTGCTACGGGTCAAGGAGCATTTAATGAAGAGGCCCAACTGGTTAAGTTTGGCAATATGGTTAAGGATGCCATCGGTTTTTCGGCGGCGAGAGGTGATAGTTTTACCATCAATGCCTTTGAGTTTACCCCAACCGTTACTGCCGAATTTACGCCGTCACCTTGGTGGCAATCAGAAAATTACCAAGCTTATTTACGCTACATCATAGGCGGCATCCTTGGCTTTGGACTTATTTTGTTCGTATTAAGGCCGCTGGTTAAGCACTTGACCCGAACCGCTCAAATTACTGCGCCTAGAATTGAGCCCGTTGCATTAAGTGCCGCTTCCGCTGCTGCACTCGATGGGCATTCCGCCGAAACTTTACCAAATCAAGCACATCAGTTACCGAGTGCCGACTGGCTAGGCAGTCAGGGTTTACCCGAGCCCGGCTCACCTTTGACCGTTAAAATGGAGCATTTAGCCTTGCTCGCAAACAAAGAACCCGCGCGTGTTGCAGAAGTGATAGCTCATTGGATAGGCGATAAAGACGGTGAATAATTCAATCGAAATTAAGATGGACAATTACGCCCAAGCGGCCATGTTATTACTGAGTATGGGAGAAGAAGGTGCTGCCATGGTCATGGCACATTTGGATCGTAACGATGTGCAACACTTAAGCCATAAAATGGCGCGGTTATCGAGTATTACCCAGCAAGAAGCAGAGGCAGTACTCAGCCGTTTTTTCCAACGCTATAAAGAACAATCGGGTATCGCTAGAGCCTCACGGTCCTATTTGCAAAAGACGCTCGATATCGCTTTGGGAGACAGAGTCTCTAAAAGTCTTATCGATAGTATTTATGGTGATGAGATTAAAGTGCTCGTTAAGCGTCTCGAATGGGTTGACCCACAATTACTTGCCCGTGAAATCACCCATGAGCACTGCCAGTTGCAAGCGGTATTGTTGGGATTATTACCACCAGAAAGTGCCGCTAAAATTCTGAAAATGTTGCCCACTGATAGCCAAGATGAGGTGCTCGTTCGTATCGCGCAACTTGGCGAATTGGATCGTAACGTTGTTGAGGAACTGCGAGAACTGGTTGAGCGTTGTATGTTGATGGCAATGGAGAAAAGTCACACGCAAGTGGCGGGTGTCAAACAGGTTGCTGATATCCTCAATCGCTTCGAAGGCGATAGAGAACAACTGATGGAAATGATCAAACTCCATGATAAGCAGATGGCGATCGATGTCACCGATAATATGTTTGACTTCATTATTCTTGGGCGACAAAAGCAAGAAACGTTGCAGACCTTATTAGGACAAGTACCTTCTGAAACCTTATCGTTAGCATTAAAAGGCATTGATTTTGAATTAAAAGATGCCTTGCTCAATGCCTTGCCTAAACGTATGTCGTCAGCGATTGAAACACAAATAGAAGCGTTAGGAGGTGTACCTGTTAGCCGAGCGAGTGGGGCGCGTAAAGAGATAATGGAACTGGCGAAGCAATTAATGCAAGAAGGTGAAATTGAATTGCAGCTATTTGAAGAACAGGTCGTTGTTTAATGGAAAACAAGCATTCTCGTTGGCGTCTAAATACCAATCTCGCTCGTCGTTATCGTTTTCCTGCATTACACGATGCGGTTGAATCAAATTCCGATGCGGGCAGTGATTTTCAAAGTTATCAACAAGCATTCGATGAGGGTTATGACGAAGGTGTTATTCAAGGTAAGAGTGCGGGTTATGAGGCTGGCATAGAAGAAGGACGTATTGCTGGACATGCAGCTGGTTTTCATCAAGGTCGGTTAGATGGGCAGTCAGCGGGTAGAGCATCCATCGATGAGCAGCTCAACAGTTTACTCGTACCGCTAGGTGCCTTGAGAGAACTACTCGAAGACGGTCATGCAAAGCAGGTTCGTGAACTGCAAAATTTGATCCTTGAATTAGTACGCCGAGTGTCACAACAAGTGATCCGCTGCGAGCTAACCCTGCAGCCACAACAAATACTTAAACTCGTTGAAGAAACCTTGAGTGCGTTGCCCGATGATCAAGCGGATATCAAAATCCATTTAGAGCCGAGTGCCGTGACTAAATTAAAAGAGCTCTCGGAAGATAAAATCCGTGGCTGGAATCTCATCGCTGATAGCAGTATTTCAGCGGGCAGTTGTCGAATTGTGAGTGATAAATCCGATGCAGATGCTTCAGTCGAGACACGACTCGATGCTTGCATGAAGCAGGTTGAAACCAAGTTGAATGAGGCTGAGATTGGAGTCTGATGTATTTCATGACGATTGGCCTCAGGTTCCAGTTGCAAGGGTTTATGGACGTCTTATTCGAGTCAATGGTCTATTGCTTGAGGCTGTTGGCTGTCAGCTTGGCATGGGGGATCGTTGCCAGATTGAAGGGCGAAATGGTCGTTTAATTGAGGCTGAAGTCGTTGGCTTTCATCGGGACGTATTGTGCCTTATGCCGATTGAGCCTACACAGGGCTTGATGCCAGGTGCCAGAGTGCTGCCTATTACGGATGAGCAAACAATTGCTATTGGTGATGGTTTGCTTGGCAGGGTGCTTGATGGACTTGGACAACCACTCGACTTACTGGGCGATTTAACCAGTGTTTCACAAGTCCCGCAATCTCACACGAGTTACAATCCTTTGCTGCGCCAGCCTATTCGGCAGCCGCTAGATGTCGGTATTCGCGCCATCAATAGTTTGTTGCCCATTGGTAGAGGCCAGCGACTCGGGCTCTTTGCGGGCTCGGGTGTGGGTAAGAGTGTGTTATTAGGCATGATGACTCGTTTTACTGAAGCAGATGTCGTGGTGGTTGGCTTAATTGGGGAGCGTGGCCGTGAGGTCAGGGAGTTTATTGAAGAAACACTCGGTGAAGAAGGGCGTAAACGGGCTGTGATTATTGCTGCCCCTGCAGATACCACACCGCTCATGCGATTACGTGCAATGCGGTTATCCCACTCCATTGCCTGTGCTTTTAGAGATCAAGGTAAGCAAGTGTTGCTATTAGTCGACTCATTGACTCGTTATGCTCAGGCACAGCGTGAAATCGCCTTGAGTTTAGGTGAGCCTCCAGCAACTAAAGGCTATCCGCCATCGGCATTTGCACAGTTACCTAGATTGGTGGAAATGGCGGGCAATGGTGAGCATCCGACGGGAACGCTAACCGCGTTTTATACCGTATTGGCCGAGGGCGATGATCAGCAGGATCCCGTTGCAGATGCAGCGAGAGCCATTTTAGATGGCCATATAGTGCTAAGTCGTAAATTAGCCGAGCAAGGACATTTCCCTGCGATTGATCTTAATGCGTCTGTGAGTCGCTTAGCCATGCACATAGCGACCTCTAGCAGTATTGAACAGAGTCAGATCTTTAGACATCTTTTGAGTCGTTACAATGAGGTCAGAGACTTATTACCTTTAGGTGGCTACCAAGCGGGCCAAGATCCAGAAATGGATCTTGCTGTGCGAGTGTATCCAGAAATGGCACGATTTTTACGCCAGACCACACACAGTAAAGTCAATCTGGCTGAAAGTTTAGTGCAATTGGAACAGTTGATGGGAGTTATGGGATATGAGCCAGCGTCATCTCTCTAAGTTACGTGTTCAAGCTGAAAAGAAATTAGCGCAGTTAGGGCAAAAACGCGATGATTCCAGCCTAAGCGTTCAACTAAATCAACAACAAAATCAAGCCTTAGCCCAAATGATATTGACTTATCGTGGTGCGAAAGAGGGCTCAAATGTTTTGCTCTGGCAAAATTCCGCAAGTATGGCACAAGTGTTAGAGCCTATGCGGGTGAAGTTAGCTCAAAAGGAGGTCTTTCTACAACAGGAACAGCTGCGTATTGATCGCCTATGGCGTAAGCAATTAGGGCGTCAGCAAGGTTTGAAGTGGCTTGAAAAACAAACACATATACAAGAGCAAGCACAAGTGGCGCGCCGTGAACAGGCTGTTGTTGATGATATGGCGGGTTTCTATTACAAGAATAAAGGCCAATAAGCGCTGTGTCATTACAGCTGAGAGCCACCTTTTAAACTATGTCCCATTAGCGAGGGCTTTGGTAACTCTCAATAATTCAGTTTGATTAGCGTTTGGCACCGTAATCAATTTCATGGTGTTGGCCATCTTGATTCAGGATACGGTTAATCGTTTCTTGCTGTATTACGAGCAATCTGCCGTTGGTTTCATTGGCTGTTTGGCTATCTTTAACTAACAGCTGCAAGTTGTCCCATGACATTTTTATTTGCGGTCTTAGGTGATCAGGTAGCGCCGTGATTAAGCGTCTCATGCCACTATTGTCACTATTAAAACCTAGTGTCGCGAGATTTTCGCTTCGCTGTTTGGCTCTCAAAGCCAACTTGTTACACAGTGCAGTTTGACGCTCGTTATGGGCTAAGAGCGCATCATTATCCCTGCGTTGCATTAATTCACGTTGGTGCTTAAGCATTGATTTTAATTGACTATATCCCTCAAGATCTTGACGAATATCGCGAATTAAACTTTGAACAAGTTCGCGTTTATTTACTTGACTATTATCCATGCTGTATCAATATCTTATCTGCAATTTTATCTAAGCTCAGCTCAAAGCTGCCATTACTTAAAGCCTGACGTATAGCAGCAACTTTATCTGTGTCAACGTCGGAGATGGTATGTAACTCTTTCTGGGTTTGTTCTAACAATTGCCAGTCGTGACTAATATCTTGTCGTGTTGGCGTTGATAGATTTTCTGATTCAACGGGCTTTCTGGGCGTATTAGCGCTCTTACTCGTGCTGAACTCAGTGCTCAAGGCACTGCTAATTTTATTAATTTCCATAGATGTTCATCGTCATAAATGGCTAGATATTAGATATAGGCGACCTAAATAGGATAAATCTAAAATAAATTTTTAAATTTATTCTAAGGTGGCTTAAATGTTAAAAACGGGTTTCAACTCTCCCCTTAGCTATGGGGTAAGCGGTAATGATTTTCCCTGAACTACTATTCCTCACTCTAATGGCATCACCTTGTTTACCCGCATCCATAGCAATCCCAATCATATTGGCATAAAAGGTGGCACTGACTGCTTCAATAATCACTTCATCTCCTATGCTCACGAGTTCTGGTGCACTTAAATTGCTTGCTCTTATGGGTTTGTTTTTGATTATTTTTCTGGCAACCGCTTGCCCTAAAATGTGTTTTTCATCAGTAATAATGTCTTGATCTGACGCAGTTAAGGGCAGCATTTGCCATTGTAGATTTTCTGATGTGACAACTTCATCTCTCTTAAGCGTTTTGTTGGCAACAGGAATGTAGGCGCTGAGAGCAACCTTGGCCCGAACATAGAGTGACCAGCCTTCAGAGGCACAGCTTATTTTTCGTTGGATCCGACCGAATGGGAGCCCTTTAGCAGCCTCGACTTGGAGCGCCGTGCTACACGTTTTTAGCTTGGCTGTGCTGGAAGGAATGTGCAGTGTGATTTTTTTGCTGACTTTTTTTATCTCTTGCGATTGTTGCCACTTAGCTATCTCTGCGGCTACGGAGTTTGTCATTTGCTGAGATATTTGTTCTGTCGCCGTGATCTTCCCTTTCGCGTGCACATTGAGCGGAAGTAACCCTATGCTCAGTAAGAAAGTGAGGGAAAAGAACTTTCCGTATATCAATAGCGATTTCATTTAACCAACTGTTTTATATGGATAAGTATATTGGCATGCTAATTGTAAGCTGCTCGACCATCTAAATTAATTACGCATACAGTACTAGGAGTTGAGATGGCTATCAACCTTGATAAAGCATTAGGAATACATCCTCAGATACTCGATTTTAGAGTGGAGAGAAGCAAGGTATTAGCGAGTAATTTAATCAATGCCGAAACTCCGGGGTACAAAGCGAGAGATTTGGATTTCAAAGCGGCCATGAAGCAAGTTGAAGCAGGCATGCAGATGAATCAAGAGTACAGCCTCGCTTATCGCATGCCTTATCAAAATTCTGCCGATGATAATACCGTGGAACTCGGTAAGGAACAGGCAAGATATTCACAGAATGCGATGGATTATCAAACGAGTTTGACATTTTTAAACATGAAAATAGCCGGTCTAAAGTCTGCTATTGAAGGTCGTTAGGAGCCTGTATGTCATTTGGCGATATTTATCAAATAGCGGGTGCTGGCATGAATGCTCAGACCATACGTTTAAATACGGTCGCGAGTAACTTAGCTAACGCTGGAACTGCCGCCGAAAACCCTGAGTCGGCCTATCGAGCATTAAAACCCGTATTTGCGACTATTTACGATGCGACTCAACAAGGTGCGATTGGTGCTTCGATTGAAGTGAGTGACATAGTCCAAGCGGATGCCCCATTGGATATGCGTTATGAGCCGAATCATCCCTTTGCCAATGAACAAGGCTATGTTGCTTACTCTAATGTGAACACGATTGAAGAAATGGCTGACATGATGGCGGCAAGTCGTTCATTTGAAACCAGTGTTGAAATCATGAATCGTGCGCGTTCTATGCAGCAAGGTTTATTGCAACTAGGGAATAAATAGCAATGGAATTGGCTCGCTCTGGTAACAACTCGATTCAGAATCCTGCAGGTGCATTAGCGGCACCAGGGAATGATGCTGCGTCATTAAAGAATGAATTTATGACCTTAATGATCGCGCAAATCAAGAATCAAGATCCCACTAAACCGCTTAACAGTGCTGAGTATATCTCTCAATTAGCGCAGTTTTCGCAGGTCGAAAGTTTAGAGGGTATGCGGAAGAATCAATCAAGCCAAATGGTCATGATGGAAAATTTGGGCATAGTACAGTCGGCATCTTTGATTGGTAAGAATGCCATGGTGCCTGTGTCTGAGTTTCAGCTCGATGGTGAAGCGGTTGAAGGCAAAGTGTATTTAGAGAATGCAGCTGAAGGCTTAGATCTTGAAATTATCGATGCACAAGGTCAGGTCGTTAGCACTATTCAACTCGGTGCTCAGGATGTTGGTGATGTTCGGTTCTCTATCGATCCTGCTGAGCTGGGGTTGCCTGCAGGCCAATATGAAATCAAAGCTAAGGCGACACTAGGTGAAAATAGTTTAGTTGCGCCAACGTATATTAAGGCACCGATTGAGAGAATCCATTTCTCCAGTGCATCCGGCATGATGATGGCTGAAATGGGCCATGGTGTTGGTGTTGTTTCTGTGCTCAATATTTCTGAAGTTTCGTAAATTATTTTTATAGGATATTAAGATGTCATTTAACATAGCTTTAAGTGGTTTACAGGCGACGACTCAAGACCTCAACACTATCAGTAATAACATTGCTAACGCATCGACGAGTGGGTTTCGCGGTGGCCGTAGTGAATTTGCATCCATTTATAATGGTGGTCAGGCGGGTGGCGTTGGCGTGATGTCAACGAGCCAAAACTTCTCTAAAGGTGGCAGCTTAACTTATACCGGTCGTCAGCTTGATATGGGGATCCAAGGCGAAGGCTTTTTTGTTCTCAAGGGGAATGATGGCGGCGCCATGTATGCTAGAGCAGGGATGTTCCATAAGGACAATCAAGGCTTTATAACCGATCCAGTCGGTAATCGTTTACAGGGATATTCTGTGAATGCGACGGGAAGATTGCAAACAGGTAATGCGGGTGATTTACAGGTACAAACGGCTTCTTTAGCGGCCAAAGCCACAACGAATGTCAGCATGGTTTCAAATCTCGATGCGAGAGTCGATGTTATTCCTCCAGCTGTCCCAGCCGTGCCATTTGATCCTAAAAATATTGATAGTTATCACTCTATTGGTACCACCAGTGTCTACGACTCTTTGGGTACTGAGCATGTGGTGACTCAGTATTATGTAAAAACAGCGCCGAATGAGTGGACGGTTAATTACACCTTGGATGGGACTCTTCTGCCAGACCAAACAACATTAAAATTTGATTCAAAAGGCATTTTAGATCCAACTACGACAAAGGATACCTTCGACCTTACATTGGGTAATGGGGCATCACCGCTTAAATTTGATATCAATTTTGATAAAAGCACTCAGTATGCCGCCAAATATAACAACTCCAGCTTATCTCAAGACGGTTACACCTCGGGTGAATTGAAAGGTGTGCGTCTGGATGACAATGGTATGTTGTATGGCACTTATACTAACGGCCAAGATCAATTACAGGGTCAGGTCGTCCTCGCAAACTTTAGTAATCCCAATGGTTTATCTGCCGTGAGTAACAATGCTTGGGTGGCTACAAATACCGCTGGGCAAGCGATTATGGGGGCGCCATCTACAGGCACTATGGGCACTGTAACTGGGGGGTATTTAGAGGGCTCGAATGTGGATACCACTGCTGAAATGGTTAACCTCATGTCGGCTCAGCGTAACTATCAGTCCAACGCCAAAGTTCTTGATGTGAACTCGACTATGCAACAAGCATTACTTAATGCCATTTAAGAAGAGACACTGACATGGAGAAGATGCTTTATACCGCCGCCAGTGGTGCAGTTCGTATTCTTGAGGCGCAAAGTATTCGCGCGAATAACTTGGCTAACGCTGAAACTGCAGGATTTAAAGCCGACCTTGAGCGCGTTAATGCAGTGCCTTTAGCTGTTCAAGGTAATAGTTTGAACACAAGGGTTATGGCACAGACTGAGAGTAGTGGTTTTAGCCAGCAAAGTGGGGTGATCAATCCTACGGGCCGTTCATTGGATTTAGCGATCCGCGATCGTGGCTTGTTCAGTGTGGCTGTTGACGGTGCAGAAGCTTATACCCGTTCGGGCGCAATCGAGACAAATGCCGAGGGGCAACTGACTATCGATGGCCGACCTGTATTAGGTGTTGATGGGCCGATAGCGCTGCCTGAGCATAAAGATGTCTTTGTGGGTGAAGACGGCACAGTCAGTGTTTTACCCTCCGAAGGCGGGATCATTGAGGAAGTGGGCCGATTAAAGCTAGTGAATCCTGACTTTGCCTTAATGCAAAAGGGGCAAGATGGGTTGCTCTATCGTCGTGATGGCCAAGCAGTGCCACAAGATGAAGGTGTGTTAGTGGATAGTGGCTTCCTTGAGTCGAGTAACGTGCAGGCCGTGTCAGAGCTTATTGCATCTATGGATTTGAGTCGTCAATTTGAGATTCAAGTTAAGTTAATGAAAAGTGCAGAAAAGCTGGCCGAGGCTGGTAATCGTCTGCTGGGCAATATTTAAGGATTATTGGTATGCAATCAGCGTTATGGGTAAGTAAAACCGGCCTAACAGCACAAGATACGAAAATGACTGCGATTGCCAACAACTTGGCAAACGTGAATACCACTGGTTTTAAGCGTGACCGTGTTGCGTTTAATGATCTGTTTTATCAGGTTCAACGTCAGCCAGGTGGACAGGTTGATGCACTGAATAATCTGCCATCGGGTCTGCAATTAGGTGCAGGAACGAGAGTCGTTGGTACTCAAAAAATATTCACTACTGGGGATATGCAAAATACCAGTCAGCAGTTGGATTTAGCGATCGAAGGTCATGGTTTTTTCCAAGTAGAAGAGCCAAATGGCGATCTTGCTTATACCCGTGACGGTCAGTTTTATCGCAGCAGCGAAGGCATGATGGTCACGTCACAAGGTTTACCTTTAGTGCCCAATATCGTGATCCCTGAAGATGCGCTAACCGTTACCATTGCTAACGATGGTGTAGTCACAGCGAAAATGGCGGGTGAAGCTGAACCTCAAGATTTAGGTCAAATCACGCTTGTTAACTTTACTAATCCAGCAGGGTTAGAAGCTCGAGGTGACAACCTTTACCGTGAAACTGCTGCATCGGGTGTGGCGGTTGAAGGTGTGGCGGGTGATCAAGCTTTAGGTGCTTTAAGACAGGGGGCGCTAGAGGGCGCAAACGTCAACGTGGTGGAGGAAATGGTCGAAATGATTTCCACGCAGAGAGCATATGAGATGAATGCCAAAGTTGTGTCAGCCTCAGACGATATGCTCAAGTTCCTCAATCAATCGGTTTAGAGAGGCAATCATGCGTTGGTTATGGTTTTTATGGTTTGCACTGTTATCGGGTTGTATGTCGCATATTCCAGATAAGGAGACTAAACCTGGCACTAAAGAGTGGGCACCGCCTGAGATTGACTACAGCCTGCCAGATGCAAAGGATGGCAGTCTTTATCGTCCCGGTTTCATGTTGACACTTTTTAAGGATAAACGTGCTTTCCGTGAGGGCGATATTTTAACCGTCGCGTTAGATGAAAAAACCTATTCGAGTAAGAAAGCGGATACCAAGACCAACAAAGAACAAGATATGGGTATGGGACTTGCGGGCAATATTGGTGATAAAACGGCCAATGCTGACGGTAAGGCCTCTTTTTCGAGAGGGTTTAATGGTGCAGGCTCAAGTACACAGCAAAACCAGTTATCAGGTTCAATCACTGTGACTGTTTCTAAGGTTTTACCTAATGGTACCTTGTTGATCCGTGGTGAAAAATGACTGCGATTGAATCAGGGCGATGAGTATTTACGCTTACTTGGCATTATACGTGCTGATGATATAGGTAATGACAATACGATATCGTCGCAACGTATTGCCGATGCCCGAATTATCTATGGTGGTCAAGGCGCTATTGCTGACAGTAATGCTATGGGATGGGCTTCTCGCTATTTCAATAGTCCATGGTTCCCGCTCTAGCAAAGGATATTTTGATGCTACGTTGTTTATTATTGTTACTTTTGGCTACTGGTACACTGCAAGCGGAAGAGCAAAGCCGCTACTTGATGGATATTGTCGATGTGCAAGGTCTGCGTGATAACCAACTCGTGGGTTATGGCTTAGTCGTCGGGTTAAATGGGACGGGTGACCGCTCTCAAGTTAAATTTACCAGTCAATCTGTCGTCAATATGCTTAAGCAGTTTGGTGTACAGATTGATGATAAAACCGATCCTAAGTTAAAGAACGTCGCCGCCGTTGCTGTGCATGCGACTATTACTTCTCTGGCGAGCCCAGGACAATCCTTAGATGTGACGGTTTCATCCCTTGGTGATGCAAAAAGTCTTCAGGGCGGAACCTTATTAATGACGCCTCTTAGGGCTGTCGATGGTGAGGTTTACGCGGTAGCGCAGGGCAACTTAGTTGTTGGCGGTATTTCTGCCGCTGGTCGTAATGGATCATCTGTGACTGTGAATGTGCCAACTGTTGGCACTATCCCCAATGGTGCCTTACTTGAGGCGCCAATCAAAAGTAACTTTAGTGATAATGAAGACATTATATTAAACCTTAAGGATCCCAACTTTAAAACTGCCCGAAATATCGAACGGGCTGTTAACGAACTATTTGGACCCGATGTTGCACGTGCGCAAGATCATGCCAAGGTTCTGATACACGCGCCTAAGTCGAATCGAGAGCGTGTGACTTTTATGTCAATGCTTGAAGAACTCAAGATTGACCAAGGCAGACGTTCACCTCGAATCGTGTTTAATAGTCGTACTGGCACAGTGGTATTAGGGGGAGATGTTGTGGTTCGTAAAGCCGCTGTGAGCCATGGCAATCTGACAGTGACTATTGTTGAACGGGAAAACGTGAGCCAGCCTAATGGCGCTTATCTTGGTAATGCCGCAGGGGAAACCGTGGTGACGAATGATAGCCAAGTATTAGTCGAGCAAGGTAACAAACGTATGTTTGTTTGGCCCGAGGGCACGGCAATTGAAGAAATCGTGCGTGCCGTAAATAGCTTAGGTGCGACACCAATGGACTTGATGGCAATTCTAGAAGCTTTGGCGGAAGCGGGCTCTTTAGAAGCTGATTTGGTGGTGATTTAATGAAAGTTGAAAATACGGGCGGTTACTTAAATAAGCTGAATGCCGATGATTTGATTAAGGCGAATGGCGAGCAAGGTGCACTTAAATTAGTCAGTCAACAATTTGAGGCGCAGTTCCTGCAAACGGTACTTAAGCAAATGCGCTCAGCCACCGATGCTATGGCCGATGAAGATAATCCTTTAACCTCCAAAAGCAATAATGGCCTTTATCAAGATTTACATGATGCGGAATTGGCCAGTCGTTTAAGCCAAGTCAATGGTATGGGCTTGGCTGACGTGATGACTAAGCAGCTATCACGTTCATTTCAGTCTGAGAAAGATCCGGTCGCCTTTGATCCTCAACAGATGACAACAACAGCGATGCAGCCTGCACTTATTATGCGGCCCGTTGTGAAGGATTTTAAATGAGCATGTTGAACATTGGTAAGTCTGGCTTATTGGCAAGCATGGCCGCATTGAATGCAACCTCAAATAACGTTGCTAATGCTATGGTTGCAGGCTATTCACGTCAGCAGGTGATGTTAAGTTCGGTTGGTGGCGGTGCTTATGGCTCCGGCGCGGGCGTGTTTGTTGATGGTGTTAGACGGATCTCTGATCAATACGAAGTCGCGCAGTTATGGCAAACCACGAGTGCTGTTGGTTTTTCTAAAGTGCAAAGTAGTTATTTGCGTCAGGCTGAACAAGTATTTGGTGCCGAAGGGAATAATATCTCCAAAGGCCTAGATCAATTATTCGCAGCCCTCAATTCATCTATGGAACAACCTAATCTCATTGCCTACCGACAAGGTGTACTTAATGAGGCTAAAGCCGTTGCCCAAAGAGTGAATGCAATCAACGACAATATTGATTCGCAACGTAATCAGATCAATGGACAGCTTGGTTCATCCGTAAAAGAGATCAACTCACAACTAAATATTATTGCCAGTTTCAACCGCGACATTCAGGCGGCGAGTGTGACAGGAACTATTCCCCCTGCACTGCAAGATAGTCGAGATGCTGCAATTGATGACTTAGCTGCGATTTTAGATATTCGGGTTGTTGAAGATAGCCAAGGCATGGTCAATATCTCGCTGGCCCGAGGTGAGCCGCTATTGACGGGAAATACTGCTGCTAAGTTAACGAGTAATCCCGATCCTACCAATCCTAAGAACGATTTGGTGACTATCCAATTTGGTGCTAGCCAGTTTAATGTTGATGAAACCGCTGGTGGCAGTTTAGGTGCCTTGCTTACGTACCGTGATGTGCAGCTTGCGGATTCGCAACAGTACATAGATGAATTAGCGGTCATGTTAGCGACTGAGTTTAATTCTATTCTTGCTTCAGGCACTGACTTAAATGGTGCGACACCGTCACAGGATTTATTTACTTATCAAGCTAATAACCCAGGAGGAAGCTTATCTCTAACGGCAGGTTTTACGCCTGATAAACTTGCCTTTGGTAAAGATGGCACCCAAGGCGATAACGCAAATTTAAAAGCTTTAGTACAGCTTGCGAATAAAGAACTGAGTTTTACTAGCCTTGGCAGTAATACAAGCTTAGCTGAATCCTTCTCCAGCAAGGTTGGCCAGTTAGGTTCTGCTTCTCGCCAAGCGATTTCATTTGCTAAAACCAGTGTAGATTTGCAAAAAGATGCGCAGTCCCAATGGGCGAGTACCAGTGGTGTAAATCCCGATGAAGAAGGGATTAATTTGATCATCTATCAGCAGTCATATATGGCGAATGCGAAGGTGATTTCCACCGCAGATCAACTGTTTCAAACTATGCTTAGTAGCTTTTAAGGACTTTATTCATGCGTGTAACAATGCAAAATTTATACACTAACAATTTAAACAGTTTGCAGAACACGACCTATGATGTGGCACGTTTGAATCAAATGCTCTCTAAAGGTGTTTCAATACTATCGCCTTCGGATGATCCTATTGGTGTTGTTCGGGTGATGGATAATCAGCGCGATTTAGCACTAGTACAGCAATATGTTAAAAATATCGATTCCTTAAGTACCAATATGAGCCGTGCTGAAACCTATTTATCCAGCATGGTTGAGACGCTGCAGCGGATGAAAGAAATCAGTATTGCGACTAATAGCTCGAATCTCTCGAAAGAGGACAGAGCATCCTATGCTTCTGAAATGGAAGAACTCTTAAAGGGGTTAGTGGACAATATTAACGCTACCGATGAGTCGGGTAATTATCTCTTTTCCGGTAATGCGATTGAGAAAGCTGCGGTAGTTAAGGATGCGGCTGGGCGATACGTCTACCAAGGTGATGCTAGCGAGAGAACGGTACAAACGTCTAGCTCTTCATGGACTACGGCTAATGTCACCGCCGAAAAAGTCTTGTTCTCCAATGCTGGTCAAGATATTTTGAATCAAGCAATGGACTACATTAACGTATTAAATGATCCAAGCTTATCACCAAGCGATCCTGCTTTTAGTGCGGCCGCGAGTGGAATACAAACAGCGTTAAGTGAAACCTTAGATAGCATAGGTGCAGCTATTACCGATTTCGGTGGCAAGCAAAATAATCTCGCGTTAGTTAAAAGCTCCCATGAAGAAATGGTGTTGTTTAGTAAACAAGTGATAGGTGAAACGCAGGAGCTCGATTATGCCGCTGCCACTGCCGAGTTCAATGTCAAATTAACCGCATTAAAAATTACCCAGCAAACTTTTGTACAGATAAGCCAGCTGTCCCTTTTCAATCATATGTAGGTAATGAGTTAAATGATCAAAGGGATAGGTGAGTCACTTAGTCAGTTACGTCAAAGTCAGACGGTAACGTCTCATTATGTTGCTCCGATATCAGGTGTGCCCCGCAGTGCACCGAAAGCGAGGCCCATACCTAAGCATAGATTGGAAGCCTATGGACGTTGGGCCAAGGTGACTCAAGAGCAACATAATATTAGTGCATCGCAAGTGGTGTTACAGAGCTTGATTTCTGCCAAGAGTATCCTAGGTCAACTGAACAAACAGCTACAAACCTGCTTGTTCAGTAAAAACACCGTTGTTGAAGATGCATTACATAAAGCGGAGGAGTGTCGAAGACAATTAATCGAGATTAGGCCTTATTACCAAGGAAAGCGTTTACTCGATCATCACTTGAATTTGATTTCAGCATCCCAGCCTGCGGCATTACATTTTTTTAGGTTCCGACGAGTTGATCTCACATCACCTAAGAACCGTGATGAGCGGATTACGCTTTTTACTGAGAAGCAAACATTACATTTGCTTTTACCTGCCAATAAAAATCGCTTAGAGCTACAAGATATCATAGAGCCTGTTTTAGCTTCGATTGGGATAAGTATCGACCGCTTATCGACCAATGACACAGTGTTTACAGCACCGCATGAGACTTGGATGAAGCTCAATGGGGGGATTTTAATGGTCGGCGAAGGGCAAAGGTTGCCTGCGGGTGAGCCGAGGAATATACCATTAGAAGAGAAATTTAGTTGGCAGGATCCCCGTGAATGGAATTTTACGGATACTGAAAAGTTAAAAGTGACATTGGCTAAAGTGTCAAAGGTAGATAAAAAAGTCACAGTGCAAATTGATGATATTAAAGCATCCCACCGTTTACTACTGGTGAAGGTTAAGCAATTGACCGCATCTAGTCAGCCCAAATTTGAACTCCAGCATTTGCATAAATTTATGCAACCCTATCCTTTTGCCTATCAAGTAACATCTTTGATGGCGCAGGGAAATACGAACCGCGAACAGGTTAGCGCTCTGCTGCTCTAATTTTTGAAGCGAATCCTAAGTGTGATTATTTAATTTTTGAAAATAAGCTATTTGGCTTCAGTGAAGAGCTTTTCATGTCGCCTTAATTAGTTATGCCTGGATTCAGGCCTAACCAAAACAATCGTTATTTTCTGGAGAACTACTATGTTAGGTGTTCATACTAATTACGCTTCAATCGTTGCGCAGGGTGCTGTAAATAAAAGCAATAACCTTTTAACTAATGCTATGGAGCGTTTGTCGACTGGTTTACGTATTAATAGTGCATCTGATGATGCTGCTGGTCTGCAAATTGCTAACCGCATGAGTGCTAACGTAAAAGGTATGGAAACGGCTTCACGCAATATTTCTGATGCGACCTCTATGCTGCAAACCGCTGATGGTGCGTTAGAAGAATTAACGACCATTGCTAATCGCCAGAAAGAATTGGCTACTCAAGCCTCTAACGGCGTTAACTCTGCGGCTGATTTAACGGCATTAAATGATGAGTTCACGCAATTGAACGCCGAAATAACGCGTATTGTAGAAAATACCACTTATGCTGGTAATAAATTATTCGATACTGGTGTATTGACCTCTGGTACGGGCGTGAAATTTCAAATTGGCGCCGGAACAACGGAGACAATGGATGTTAAATTAGGCGCAATTCCTAAAACTGTCGCAGGTACTTTAACAGGTGGTACCGCCAATGCTGCGATTGCCCTTGTGGATACCTTCTTAGCCGCTGTGGGTACTGAGCGTTCTACCTTAGGTGCCAACATTAACCGTCTTGGCCATACTGCCGCTAACTTAGCGAGCGTTACCGAAAACACTAAAGCCGCTGCAGGGCGTATTATGGATGCCGACTTTGCGGTTGAATCTGCCAATATGACCCGCAATCAATTATTAGTTCAAGCAGGTACAACGGTACTGTCTTCAGCTAACCAAAATACGGGTTTAGTGATGGGGTTACTGCGCTAATGTTATTCAATTAGTCAGTGTTAGTTTTAATGCCAGTAAGCTTAGCTT
This sequence comes from Shewanella sp. SM69, assembly GCF_025653985.1. Taxonomy (NCBI): domain Bacteria; kingdom Pseudomonadati; phylum Pseudomonadota; class Gammaproteobacteria; order Alteromonadales; family Shewanellaceae; genus Shewanella; species Shewanella sp. SM69. The sequence continues at coordinate 50,071 of NZ_JAKKRV010000020.1, read as the reverse complement.
GCTGGCATTTTTTTATGGTGTGCATGCCATTTCAGTCTAGTTTTTACAGTGCTATACACTCTATTTTTTAAATATCGATTTTAGTTGTGGGCTTGTGTAGTCGCTTTAGTTAGTTATGCCTGAACTCAGGTCTAACCCAAATGCTCGTTATTTAATGGAGAACTACATATGTTAGGTGTTCACACTAATTACGCTTCAATTGTTGCTCAAGGTGCTGTTAACAAAAGCAATAACCTATTGACTAATGCAATGGAGCGTTTATCGACAGGTTTACGTATCAATAGCGCATCTGATGATGCTGCTGGTTTGCAAATTGCTAACCGCATGAGCGCTAACGTTAAAGGTATGGAAACCGCTTCACGTAATATTTCTGATGCGACCTCTATGCTACAAACCGCTGATGGTGCGTTAGAAGAATTAACTACCATTGCTAATCGCCAGAAAGAACTCGCCACTCAAGCGGCAAACGGTGTGAACTCTGCTGATGATTTAACGGCTCTGAATGATGAGTTTACTCAATTAAACACCGAAATTACCCGTATTCTCGATAATACAACTTATGCCGGTAATAACTTATTCACCAAGTTGGAGGCTGGTGTTACCTTCCAAATTGGTGCCGGAACGGGTGAAAAATTGGTTGTTACAACAACATCCATAGATGATGCAGCGCTGGCTGCTGGTGATTTAACTACTGGCGCGAATGCGGCAATTGCCCTTGTTGATACTTTTATCGCAGCAGTCGGTACAGAACGTTCTACACTAGGCGCCAACATTAACCGTCTTGGACATACTGCAGCTAACCTTGCCAGTGTGACTGAAAATACCAAAGCTGCCGCTGGACGTATTATGGATGCCGATTTCGCGGTTGAATCTGCCAATATGACCCGCAATCAATTATTAGTTCAAGCGGGTACAACGGTACTGTCTTCTGCTAACCAAAATACAGGTTTAGTGATGGGGCTACTGCGTTAATTACGCCGAATTGAGTTAGTTTTAAGTGCCAGTAAGCTTAGCTTGCTGGCATTTTTTATGGCGTTTTGTGGATGCCATTTAAGTCTGTTTTTATAGAGGTGATCCCATCTATTTTTAAATAAGTTTTAGTTTTGCGCTGTTGCTGTCGCCTTACTTAGTTATGGAGCTATACCGAGATTCAGGCATAGCCAAGATAACTGTTTTTTCTAGGAGAGCTGATATGTTAGGTGTTCACACTAATTACGCGTCAATTGTTGCACAAGGTGCTGTTAATAAAAGTAATAATCTATTAACTAATGCTATGGAGCGTTTGTCGACGGGTTTACGTATCAATAGCGCATCTGATGATGCAGCGGGTTTGCAAATTGCTAACCGCATGAGCGCTAACGTAAAGGGCATGGAAACGGCTTCACGCAATATTTCTGATGCGACCTCTATGCTGCAAACTGCTGATGGTGCGTTAGAAGAATTAACGACCATTGCTAACCGCCAGAAAGAATTGGCGACTCAAGCATCAAACGGCGTTAACTCTACAGCAGATTTAAAAGCGTTGGATGATGAGTTTAAGCAATTAAATGCAGAAATTACCCGTATTGTAGAAAATACAACCTATGCGGGTAATAACTTATTTAAAGATGCTACTGATGGTGTACTCGTCAAAGGTGTGACCTTTCAGATTGGCTCGGATGGAGCTGAGCAAATGTCTGTTACCTTAGGTGCTATTGATAAGACAGTTACTGGTGATTTGTTGACTTCTGCAGCCGCCAATACGGCTATCGGGGCTGTTGATACCTTCTTGGCTAAAGTGGGGACAGAACGTTCAACCTTAGGTGCCAACATTAACCGTCTTGGCCATACTGCGGCTAACCTTGCCAGCGTAACTGAAAATACTAAAGCCGCTGCCGGCCGTATTATGGATGCCGATTTCGCGGTTGAATCTGCCAATATGACACGTAATCAATTATTAGTTCAGGCGGGTACAACGGTACTGTCTTCAGCTAACCAGAACACGGGTTTAGTCATGGGTCTATTGCGTTAATGCTATTGGGCAAGTGATGTCATTGGTCACGGCTAAAATGCCAGTTAGTTGCGCTGACTGGCATTTTTATTTTAGCCACGGTTTATGTATTGGTCGGTAGTCGCTAAACCCGAGATTGAAACCTATAAGGTTCATGTTTTAGTGGGTAATTTTCGATAACACAAAGTGGAAGATGGTTTTCCTGTTTAAGTGTTCATGCGGAAGTATTTAGCTGTGTTTGGGCCAGTTAATTATTTAATTTTATTTAAAAACAGTAACTTGTTTTTTGGCATGCGTTTTGCTCTAGAACGAGTGGAGGTAGTCATGATTTCAGGTATGAATGCAGCACAATTTGCTCAGCAACTGATTGGCGCAGATCGCGCAGGTAAAGATACGCTTTACAAAGGCAAGCTAACTGCCAGCAAAACACAGTTAGATGCCTATACATTGCTCGAAAATAATATGAAGAAGATGGCCACTAAGCTGAGTGAAATGGGTGGCGATGCAGCTAAAGGCAAAATTGCTACGGTTACGGGCGAGAATGCGACCGCGACAGTTAAATCTGATGCGCCTAAGGGCAACTATGATTTGAGCGTGCATAAACTTGCGCAAGCGCATCAACTGACTAAAGCCTATTCCTCTGAAAGTGAATTGTTGCCAACGTCGGGCATTATCAGTATTCAAGTCGGTAGTGATCCGACTAAGCGCATGGAAATTGATTTGGCAACGGTTAATGGCGGTGCGGCTATTTCTGTGTCTCAGTTACGCGATGTGATCAATAAACAAGTGGGTAATCCTGGTGTACAAGCGTCATTAGTGCGCACAGGTAACCAAATCGAATTTATGCTGTCTTCAAAGGAATCGGGTGTCGCGAATCAAGTGAAGGTAGAGTTTAACGGTGCCGATTGGGGTATGACAGAACGTCGTGCAGCACAAGATGCGGAACTCACATTAAACGGTATCAGTATTACCAGCAGTAGTAACTATCTAGAAAATGTTGTTGATGGTGTCAGCCTCGAATTAGTCAAGGTGCATGCGGCTGGTGAAAGCAGCATGATTAAAGTCACAGACGATTTTGAAGCGAATAAGAAAGCGGTTAAGGATTTTGTCGATTCATTTAATTCTTTAATGACGCAAATTAATCAATTAACTCGTTCTATGGGCGTTAAAACCTCTGACTCTGGCTCTTCCGATAAAGATAAGGAAGACAAAAGCACTGCAGTGAGTGAAGCGCAAATTGGTGTGTTGAAGGGGGATACCTCTATTCGCCTTCTCCAGTCTAAATTACGTGATTCTGTATTTGCAACGGCTGCTAATGGCATGCGTTTGTCTGATATCGGGATTGAGATTGGACGAGACGGAAAACTAAAAATTGATGATGCTAAGCTGACCGATAGCTTTAAAAGTGATCCAGAAAAAGTACAAGCTATGTTTACTGGTCCTGACAGTTATATCAAAAGCATAGAAAAGACCCTAAAACCTTTTACACAGTTCAATGGCTATATCGATCAAAAGCAGGAAGCGCTAAATAAGCAGATTAAAAGTGTGAATGACAGTATGGCGCGCCATGATTATCAGATGAATCAAAAGTATCAGATTTATTTAACCCAGTTTACGGCAATGGAATCCACCATTAATCAGTTTAATTCCGCAAGTCAGTTGTTTTCATAGGAAGCAGTAAAAAATGTTAAATGAGTACGATCCATTTAATGCCTACAAGCAAACCGCTTTAGATGCACAAGTAGCGGCAGCAACAACCCATGACATGGTGCGTATGTTACTTGATGGTTTATTGGAAGAACTAGAGCGGACCGCTGGCCATATGGAATACCAAAGGTTTGAGGCGAAAGGAATGAGTATCCATAAGTGCCTTAATATCGTGCATGGCTTGGACTCTATGCTTGACCTTGAAAATGGTGGTGAGGTTGCCGTGAGTTTACATCGTCTCTATGACTTTTGTAGCCGTCAGCTTGTCAGCGCCAGTGTCGAAAACAGTGCTGAAGCGCTAGTTCCAGTGACTCAGGTGATTACGAATGTCAGAGAAGGATGGACAAATCTCAATTAAGCAGTGGGCGCGTTTTGCGAATGCTTTACGCCAATATGCAGATGCTCAGGATTGGGAAAGCGTCCGAAAAGTGAACATCGCTTTGATCAAAGCACTGCAACAGGCTGGTGAGGCTCATGATATTGAGCAGAAATTAGCACGTGCAGAATTAAAGCGGGTTCATTCCCAAGTGCTACAAGAGTTGATCTTGGCTCGTGATGAATTAGCTGCTGAAATGGGCCGCTTTAAGGCGCAACAACCAGGTTTAGCCGCCTATCAATTAACACAAGTAAGTGGAGCTTTGGATGATCTCTGATCTTCTTTCAACTCGTCCTGTTGGCACAAATACCAGCTTGACGACTAAAGTGGCAAGTGCAGTTGATCAAGATAAATCAGAGTCATTTACCTTGTTGGGGTTGCCAGTCGGATTGTCTGCAGCACCTCTCCCGTTAGAGGGAGCTCTGTGGACTCAGAATGCCGAACATACTTTAGAAAGAGATGTTGATACTCTTTCAAATCAATATTTTAATAGCAATTTATCTGACTCAGTATCTTTTGTTCCTGTTGTACCAGTATTGTCTCAGCCACTGTTAAATACTGAGATCAACTCAGCGCCTATTATTCAAGATGGCTTAGCCGCCACGCCTCAGGCTAGTCTCGTTTCACCGACTGCTGTCGCGCCGTTTGTTCCTGTGATTTTTCCTGCGGAAACTATTAAAGCGGATCCGATAGGTCGAACTCCTGCGTCTTTAATTGGGCTCTCAGCCACAGATCAAAGAGGAATCCTATTTAGCTCAGGGATGACCTCATCTATGGCTCTTGCAGGAAGTCGTACTCAGCCTGCGGGTATGAGTGGCGAATCCTTGAAAATGAGCGGCGTATTTACGCAGGATTCAACGCTGGCAACTTTCTCTGGGGATTTTGAGTATTTGAAATCTGACTCGTCAGTGTTTCAGCGTGTGTTGGCAGAACTGAGGGGGCATGAAGTTAAAGATATTAATGCGATAGGATCTCAGCAGGTTGCGGGTACGCAGGCTGCAAGTGCTACTCAATGGGGCCCTGTATCTCTCACTCCCATGGCTTCTTTAGCGCAGCACTCTCAGGAGATCCTTACTCCCTTAAGAGAGCATCTTCGTTTCCAAGTCGATCAACATATTAAGAAAGCCGAATTAAGGTTAGATCCGCCAGAACTCGGCAAGATTGAGCTCAATATTCGTTTAGAGGGCGATCGTTTACAGGTGCAAATGCATGCAGTAAATCCGGCAATTCGAGATGCATTGCTCAATGGTTTAGATCGTTTGAGGGTGGATTTAGCAATGGATCATGGCGGTCAAATTGATGTCGATATTGGCCAAGGAGAATCGCAACAGCATCAACAGGAAACTGCATTATTCTCCTCGTCGATAGCGGCTGAAACTACAACGGATAATGTAGTCGATGTGATGGCGAGAGAGAAATCCCAATTAGATTTATTGGCTTAAGTGCCGGAGTCGTTTAATGGCAATTTTAAAATCTCGTTTAGTAAAGATCATTTTAGCGTTACTTGTGCTCATTAGTTCGACCGCAGGTGCATTTTGGATTGGGACAAGTAGTGGAGATTGGAAGCTAGCAGAGCTTTTTGCATCGGAACCTGAAGTTGAACCTGTACCAGTTGCAAAGTTTTACCCGTTAGAAAAGTTTGTGATATCGATTCCCGGGGATAAGTATCCCCATTACATGCTGCTTGAAATGTCATTAAAAAGCCGTAATCCCAATATGAAAACGGTGTTGCTGGAGTCAGATCCACTTATACGAAACGCTATGATGAAGATGTTCTCACGTAAAACATTTGAGCAGTTGAACCACTTAGATCAGCTTGACAGTTTACAATCAGAGGCGTTGATATTGATGGTTAAAGTGCTGTCAGATAACCAATTACCTTCAGATATTGATGAAGTACTCTTTACTCGCATGGTGATCCAGTAAGAGGCCTTATCATGACAGCAGCGGGCCAACTCGCATATCAACAAACCTGTGATTATCCAGTCGAAGAGCGTCAATCTGAACAACAGATTATTCGACAATACTTGCCATTAATCAAACGTATAGTCTCGCAGATGCGCAGTCACTGCGGCGTGATGTTATCACTCGAGGATATGGAGCAAATTGGCATGATGGCCTTGCTTGAGTCATCACGTCGGTATCCTGGCGAGCTGGATAATGGATTTATTTCCTTCGCTGGGCAACGGATTCGCGGTGCCATACTCGACGAGTTGAGGCGGCAGGATTGGCGTCCTAGACCTGTTAGACAGCAGGCCCATGAGCTTAATGATGTTGTTAGACGTTTGAGTCGAGAGATGGGACGTGAACCAAGCGATCTTGAAGTGGCCAGTGCGCTTGGGCTGAGCGCGGAGGATTATCGGGAACGTTTATACTCGACGCAAGCTGAGTCGATGAAAAGCTTAGATGAGTTGCTATTGGGCGGTGATCATCCAGTAGACAGAAGTAATGATGTTGAGCGGTTAATACTGAAGCAAACTTTGATCAAAGTTATTTCAAAATTAAATGAAAGAGAACAGCTAATTCTGTCGCTTTACTATCATCATGAGCTGAATTTAAAAGAGATAGCTATGGCATTGGGATTGACTGAAACGCGTATTTGCCAGCTGCATAAATCAGCTATTTCACAGTTAAAAACAATATTGCAGCGCTAAAGTTTAAAAGTGAGAAGATCGTAATGAGTAAACTAGTTGGGCTGTTAATCATTTTAGCTTCTGTGTTTGGTGGATATGTTTGGGCGGGTGGAGCTTTGTCTGCATTGTGGCAGCCTGCTGAAATTTTAATCATTATGGGGGCCGGAGTTGGAGCGCTCATTATTGCTAACCCACAATCAGTATTAAAAGAAATGCTTGAGCAGTTAAAAGAATTATTTAATAAGGGAAAGGAAGATCCTGAATTATATCCGCAGCTATTTCCTTTGATGGGCACTTTAATGGCTCAGATCCAATCTCAAGGCTTAAAAGTGCTCGATGAACATTTAGAAAATCCTCATCAGAGCTCTATTTTTCTAATGTACCCAGCCGTGCTCAATCACCCAAATGTTTTACAGTTTTTAATTGATAACTTACGAGTGCAGTCTATTGGGAAAATATCTCCCCATGACTTAGAGCATATCCTAGAAGAAGAGATTCATCGAATAGAAGAGGACAGATTACGACCATCGGAAGCTTTTAGTAAGGTGGGGGAGGCTATGCCTGGCTTTGGTATTTTAGCTGCTGTTCTCGGTATTATCATTACTATGTCTAATATTGATGGCCCAATTACTATGATTGGTGTCAAAGTTGCCGCGGCATTAGTCGGTACATTTATCGGTATTTTCGCGTGTTATTGTTTCTTCGATCCAATGTCAAAGGCATTAGAACATCTGGTTGATCGCAAATCGGCACAGCTTCGGTGCATCGCCGCTATTTTAGTGACCTTTTCAAAAGGTAAACCACCAATGATGGCTATTGATGCGGGACGGAAACAAATACAAAGTGAAAATCGTCCTTCATTTATAGAGTTAGAACGTTGGATGGAAGGGCAGAGAAGCTAATGCTCCATAAAAATGAGCCGATTATTATCAAGCGGCGAAAGCGAGGAAAGCGTAATCATGGGCATGGTGGTGCGTGGAAAGTCGCTTTTGCCGATTTCACGCTTGCTATGATGGCGCTCTTTATGGTGCTGTGGATCATGCAAATCGCTGATCAAAAAGAGCGAACCATGATAGTGCAGTATTTACGTGGTGATATGAATCCCACTGGTCCAATGAATCCATTTGAGCTAAGTCAGTCATCTTCGATTATTGATTTAGAAGGAAATATGTCTATTGCTCCTCCAATCATACCTTCCAATTCTATGCCTAGAGGTTCGGAGTCAGAAGGATTAGAGGAAGGTGCGCTCATCCCTGGGCAATTTGATACTCAGGCGCAATTAACTGTGCTCGCCAGAGAATTGAATCGAGTCGTGCAAAGCTCGAGCATGGCTGAAAACATTGCCGTGACGATTGTGCCTCAAGGCATACGCATCTTAATTCACGATAATGTGAATCAATTTATGTTCACGCGGGGCAGTGCACAGATGCAGCCCTATTTTGAAGAATTACTTTTATCTTTAGGGCCTATTTTAAAAAATATAACTAATAGCATGGTTATTTCTGGTCATACGGATTCAACGCCTTATGCGGGCAGTTTATTTACTAATTGGGAATTATCGAGTGAAAGAGCACTATTAGCACGAAGAGTGCTTGAGCGTGGCGGTGTTAAACGCGATCAGGTTATTCAGGTGACGGGTATGGCTGATCAGGTTCCTTACATCACTTCGGATACTGCTGCGGCGGCTAATCGTCGGATTGAGGCGCTTATTTTAACCTCCTCTGCTGAACAGTTATTAAGAGGCATGATTGGCGCTCCGAACGATACAGTCCCAAGTGGCGTTACAATCAACGAAATTAAGCGCCAAGCAAACACTCGCTAGTGTTAATACCTGCTCTCATTTGTTAGGGATGACTATGAATCTGTATGAAGAGTTTGTACATTCTGAGGATGAAGTTGAAGCGACCCCTGAGTATCAGATTATTGAATTTGATAATCGTCGAACTCATCAAAGATTTAGCCTGAGACGAAATAAAAGAGCGCCACTCGCATTTGCATGCGATGGCCTGACAGTAAATTTATCAACAACTCGCTGGTTTGTTATTACGCCGATTGGAACTGCAAATATAAAAGATATTAGCATTGGCGGTGTTGGGATTTTGTGCAATGAACCACTATCAGTAGGGAGGAGATTCTATATTGAACTTGAGCAAACACGAGTCTTATGTGAGGTAACTCGAGAACACACGATTAAAGGTCGATTGAAGTTCTTAGGCGCTCGCTGGATTTATCGTGATAAAGCTGAAGTCCAGAACTTGATTGATGCAATTAGACTAAGGGCGAAAATATAGGATATGCAATGGCTGCATCTTTTCATCGAAACGGCTCGGATAAATTACAGAAGGTCTTTCTGTATCTTATTCTGCTGAATTGGCTATTGCTTATTATTGTTGCACTCAATATGAATACATTACGCTTTAGCCATGGTGTGATGATTTCAATTATGATTTTTATCTATAATTATTTTCTGGCTCATTTATGTTTTATTCGTGCTGCCAGAGCGCAAGATGCTTATCTTATTTACCCAGTGGTTATTGGCGCACTCAGCTCCTTTTTCCTCGTTGTTTATTTCTTCTTTTTACTCTAAATCCCCTGCCTATAAAAATGAGTTGCGACTCATTGTTATAGGCTTTTGTTGAGCATTTTTGCATCTAGCTCACATGCTTTTTGGGTCGCTCGCTTGGGAGCGATAACTTGGCCTTGTTTAGAATATTCATGCAGCTGGGTAGGTTTTGCCCGCGGTAATTGCGACAAGCCCAAAAGGGGCCGAATCGACCATCTTTTAATAGCATATCGCCACCACAGAGGCTACAAAGTGGTGCTATATGACCACAGTTCTCATTCAAACATACCTTAAAGCCAGCAAAGCGTGTGCGGGTCATTGGGCTAGCACAGAGTTCGCAGCCTTGCTCCTTGTGATCGCACAAGGGAAAGTGTGAGCAAGAATAAAACGATTTAAAATTTCCCGTTCTAGGCTTAAGCGTTCCCGTGCTGCAACGCACGCATTTTACTTCTTTAAATAACCTTTGTACTAAAGAGGTGCTGAACTCATCTTGTTCAATTGCGTAGCCTTTTGTAAGCAGTTCGGTGACGAATGGGCTCACGTCTGTCATATCGGCAATCACATAGGCGCGGTGTTTTGCCCGCGTTAACGCGACATAAAACAGTCGACGTTCTTCTGCAAATTCAAACGCTTCCGTTTTTGGTAAAAATGCATCTAGTATCGGAGGAGTGATTTTCATTGAAGGGAAGCCATGCATTCCCGTCTTCATCCCCATGATCACCACATAATCGGCTTCTTTCCCTTTCGAAGCATGAAAAGATTGGCACTCAATCTTCACGTTGGGGTACTTAGCCTTGAGTTGGTTTACCTGGGTTTTATCGGGTAACTGAAACCAAAAACGTGCCAGTAAATAGACGCTTGCCACGCTGTTAAGTTTGTCATTTCCAGCGTTTATCCTTGCACTAATGGCCGTTAATGCTTGTTCCAGTGCATTTGGGCTTGGTTCATCTTTACTGGGCGGTTCGTTTTCTTCGCGGCGTAATATTGAAACAGCGGGGTAGGCGACCTGCATGAGGGAGCGAATGTCCTTCCTCAATTGCGTGGGATTCTGGGTGACAAACTGAGTGGCGACTTGCCCAATACTGCTGTTAAACCTAAAAGTCAGATCTAAGTCGCTTTGGGCGGTTGGGCCAAAATATTGGCTAAATTGCGTGGTTAAACTCACATCTGCACCGCTAAAGCGATAAATTGCCTGCCAGTCATCTCCGACACAAAATAAAGACGCCTGTGTTTTAGAATGGGGCGCACAGGAATCCCTCAAGGCACGCACTAAGCGGGCACGTGGTTCTGAAATATCTTGGAACTCATCCACCATAATGAAACGCCACGGGCTAATAAATTGCCCGCGTTGTAGATACGTCAGCGCTTTGCCAATCATGTCCTCAAAATCAATGTCGCCATTTATTGCTAAATGTTGCTCATAGCGCGTGATTATGGGCTCAAGCAGTTCGAATGCCTTACGGGTCTGCAGAGCATCGGCGGCGCGGGCAAATACCCCCTCAAGGCCATGTTCATCAAGGCAAGCTGCTTTATACAGCCCAATCAGCTGACTAAACATTTTTGCCAATTCAGTCACGCGGCCTAGTTCATGCAGGGTGGCGAGTATGGCTTCATCGGGTAAGGGCGCGTATTGCACTTTAAAGACCTGTAAAGCTTGCTCAAGCTTACCGATTAACGACCCGTTTTTATGTTGGTAATAAAATAGCTCAATACACTTAGTACCATGTTGTTTATGTAGTTGGCGTTTCCATGCCATCGATTCCAAGTACTTTTGGTTGTCGATATAAGGGGCGGTATGCTGGTGTTCATCAATACCATAGTATTCAAGATAAACTTGGTATTCAGGCAGATAGAAATCGGGTTGATACTGACGAAAATCAATACTGCGCACATCATGCTCATACTTAGCTTCATAAACATATTCGATGCCATTGCTAAATAGCCAGTTGGCAATGTAGAGCTCACCAAAGCTTTTGACTCGCTCACCTTTAAGGCTGCGAATATCGTTGTCATTCAAGTATTGAAAATACTCGCCTTCCACATCGAACTCGAACGGGCTTTTTTCAACATAATAGAAACGGCTGAAGTACTCGAAAAGTTGCTTACGGTAAGCCGCATTTTCAATCAAAGTCTCAAGGGTATTGTGCACCCACAGCTCTTTGGCTTTGTCATCCTCTGCCCAAGGGGACAAACTGGGTTTAGCGCGCTCAACGTCAGCGATAATTTTTAAGCCTAAACTGTGGAAGGTGCTCGCCTTGATATCATCCGTGCCAAGCTTGTTTTTAATTCGCTCATCCATCTCGTCAGCCGCTTTACGACCATAGGCTAACAGCAGTATTTCATCGGCTTTTACTTGACCACTCTTAAGCAAATATCCGGCTCGCCCGACCATCACACTGGTCTTGCCCGTGCCTGCACCTGCCAATAACAAGTTATTGTTATCATCGATAATACAAGCTCGGCGCTGTTTTTCGGTTAAGGGATTAGATTCTACATGCTCAAAATAGTCTGCAAATTTAACGAGCTGTGACTGAATGTAATCTTCACGCAGCTGCTTTACATCGGCGCGGGTCCAGCGGTGGATTTGCTTAAGCCTCGCTAACACTGTGTGTAAATGTGCCGCTAATGGCAGGTTTTCACACCAAGGGAACCAACGCGGATATTCGCGCGCGACTCTGGCTTGTATCATTTCCACCCGTGATTCACGTAAATAATTGTGTGTCAGTGTCTTATCCACTTTCGCCATTAACTCAGCAACGCGCGGCCCATTGGCATTCGCCCAATACTGTGCGATTTGATTGCTAAATTGATGCTGTGCAAAATAGCTGAGAAACGGCAGTTGATAGGCTTTGCCTAATGCCGTGAAACCGAGTAGATAACCTAGTGGACTTAAGGTAAAAAATGGTGGGGAATCGAGCTGTTGCCAGGTAAAACATTCGTCAGCTTCTACTTTGTTAGCGCTGCGAGAGTGAGCAAAAAAGCCGCCTTTAGTGCGATTAATGCTAATACCACTCGTGGTGAGTTTTACCGCATCAGCTTTGCCAATAAAGAAACGGCCAAACCAACTGTGTTTGATATCTTGTTCAGAGTGATTCAATGACAATGTAAAACCTACGGCTAAAAAGTTTTAGAATTAACAGACTGATTTTTAAATGCATTATAACTTAAAAAACGATGGCTCGTGTCAAGGTTGTGCTATGGGCTGTATGGATTATTTATTAATTTTGGTCGCTAGAGCAGCTAAGTGCATTGTATTGGTGAATGATGTCTTAGTTGGCGTGAGAGGCGTGGCAAACCAAGCATGATGGTAACTGTGTAACTATGTGCATAAGAAGGGCGCGCATTAGAAAGGTTTACATTAGAAAATGGTGTATCAGAAAGCAAAAAAGCCTGAATCTCTTCAGGCCTTTTCTTTTTCAATACAATCACTTAATCCTTGCGGATTAATTCATGCCGTATTTTTTCAATTTTTTACGCAGAGTACCACGGTTGATACCTAGCATGTTTGCTGCGCGGGTTTGGTTGCCACGAGTGTGTTGCATGATGATGTCAAGCAGAGGCGCTTCAACTTCGCTTAGCACCATTTCATAAACTTCTTGTGCTTCCTGACCGTCCAACTGTGCGAAGAAGTTAGTTACGGCACGCTTGACGGCGTCACGTAATAACTGGGGCTTGATAGTGCCGTTTGCGGTTTCGATTTTGCCAACGGTAAGCTGGTGAACTTCTGTGTTAGTTGTCTGATCAAACATTCTATTCTGCTCTTTATTAATTCTGTACTAATTCATCAAAATAACATTCCACGAGGGAATACTGTTCTGCAGCGGTTTCCAGCCGATTAAAGTCAGCCCTAAATTGGCGCTGAGCTTCTTGGTCTAGGTACCATCCCATATGTTTTCTGGCGAAGCGGATACCCTTGTATTCACCATATAAGTCATACAGTTTGGTGAGGTGTTCCAGCATCACTTGACGCTGTTCGGCAACCTCAATGGGCGCTAGCTTATTACCCGTTTCCAAGTAGTGCTGGATTTCTCTGAAAATCCAAGGCCGTCCTTGAGCACCCCGTCCTATCATCAAGGCATCGGCACCGGTGTATTCCAGCACAAAGCGGGCTTTCTCCGGACTGTCGATGTCCCCATTGGCGACGACAGGAATCGAGACATTCTGTTTGATTGCTTTGATCGTGTCGTACTCGGCGTTGCCTCTGTACATACATTGTCTCGTGCGGCCGTGAACGGCGAGCGAGGCTATGCCACAATCCTCTGCAATCTGGGCGATTTGAACACCATTCTTGTGTTCTGGCTCCCAGCCGGTGCGAATCTTTAACGTGACAGGCACATTCACTGCGGCGACCACGGCTTGTAAAATCTCTTTTACCAGCGGTGGATTTTGCATCAGCGCCGAGCCAGCCAGCTTTTTATTCACTTTTTTCGCGGGGCAACCCATATTGATATCAATGATGTGAGCACCTTGTTCGACATTGAACAAGGCGGCTTGCGCCATTAAATCAGGATCAGCCCCTGCAATTTGCACTGAGCGGATGCCTTCCTCGCCAGAATGCGTCATGCGCTGGCGGCTTTTATCTGTATCCCAAACTTCAGGATTGGATGAAAGCATCTCGGAAACCGCTAAGGCTGCGCCATAACGAAGACAAAGATTGCGGAAGGCTTGATCGGTGACACCTGCCATTGGTGCCACGATCAGCTGATTGTTCAGTTGATAGGGTCCAATCTGCATTTTATGTTTCACCTTAGCTCTTCAAAGGGGCGCTATAGTAGCCCTTTTTGTTGGCCGTGAAAAGGTCAATAAATGACCTAGAGGTAATTTTTTTTCTTGACTTTTAATTGACGAGAAGTCAGAGGCCAAATTGTTGGAAGCCAGCGGTGGCGCATGTTGCGCCACCCTTTAGCGCTATTTACGCTTACCTGTCAAGCGACTCCAATCTTCTTTGTGAGCCGCTGCGTCCATATCGAACCATTGGCTATAAAAGTCAGAGATTTCTTGGGCTTGTTCTTTGAGGAGACCGGAAAGGGCAAGTTTGCCACCGGTTTTTACGCGTTCTGCGATCAAAGGCGCTAATTCTCGCAGAGGGCCTGCAAGAATGTTAGCGACCAGTACGTCGGCTTTGAGCTCGGCGGGTTGGTCTTCTGGTAAGTACAACGCCAGCTTGTCAGCGACATCATTGCGCTCGGCGTTGGCACGCGAGGCGTCGATGGCTTGATAGTCGATATCGATACCTGTGACTTTTTTCGCGCCCAGTTTCAGTGCTGCTACGGCTAAGATGCCTGAACCACAGCCAAAATCGATCACTTCTTCATCGCTTAAATCTAAGCTGTCTAGCCACTCTAAACACAGTGCTGTCGTGGGATGAGTGCCAGTACCGAAGGCAAGACCCGGATCTAAGATCACATTGACTGCGGTTGGATCAGGGATTTCGCGCCAGCTTGGGCAGATCCATAAACGTGTGCCAAATTGGATGGGGTGGAAGTTATCCATCCATTCGCGTACCCAGTCTTTATCTTCAATTTGTTCGACTTTATGGCTGAAGTTCTCACCGAGGAAAGGCAAGGTTTTCAGCATGGCGATGGTCGGTGTCAGATCGGTTTCTGCATCGAATAAGGCCACTACCACGGTATCGCGCCACAGTGGGGTTTCGCCTAATTTAGGTTCAAAAATAGGGGTATCTTTACCGTCTTCGAAGGTGATAGAGACTGAACCTTCTTCCATGAGCAAGTCGCTGATGGTTTCAGCGTCATCGCTATTGGTGTTTATACGGAGTTGGATCCAAGGCATGGGGGCATCCTGTGACTGAGTGTTCATAAACTAAGGGTTCAAAATATCGCAGTATTGTATACCCAAACTATCCCAAAATGCAGGATGTAGCGGGAATTTAAAGCGCTTTAGGTAAGGTCGTTTGGTTATCACTAGGGTTTAGGTTCGACGACTGGCTATCCTGGTACTGCGCTTTTGTCTATACAGACAAGGGGTTAGCTGGCGGGTATGGATTAGTGTTAAAAAACGAATTGTCAGTTTTATTATTTGATATAACACTATGAAATATATTGGTTAATTGGTTTTACCTTTGTTTGGTTTTGATACGTTTTTTGTGATCATCTTCTAAGAGTTTAACTCCGTCAGGTGAGTTGGCTCACGCTTTAAATCTGTGACACTGAAGCCTGATTTGAGTTGCTGCTATGGTGTAGTTTGCCAAGAGGTGCCAACGATAAACGACATAGGTTAATTCAAGATGACAAGCATAACTCGAGTTCACAATAGGGTGAGTACACCGCTAGGTCATCCTTGGTCGGCTAAGGCTGATAGGCTGCAGAGTGCGACAGGGATTATGCTTGGCAGCTTTTTACTATTACACATGCATTTTGAATCGAGTATTTTGCTGGGTAAAGAGGCTTTTTATCGGGTCGTTCAGTTGCTTGAAGGTGGAATGTTTAGCAGCACAGGACATGGTTTTCCTATAGTCACTAAAGTGTTTTCAGTGTTTATGTTATTGGTGGTGATAGTACATGCTGCGGTGGCGCTGCGGCGTTTTCCGGCGCAGCTAGGGCAATGGCGAGCCCTGCGTTCGCACATGGGGAATATCAAGCATAAGGATACCCATGCGTGGTTTTGGCAACTGATCACTGGCTTTATCTTATTTTTCCTCGTTCCAGTTCATCTCTTCACTATGATTTTGAATCCCGAAATTGGCCCGCATTTATCGGCTGAGCGGGTTTATCACGATAATGCTTGGTTGCTGTATGCGCTGTTACTTCCCGCTGTAGTGGTACACGCCATGATTGGTCTCTATCGCGTGGCGGTAAAGTGGGGCATAACCACTCAGCGTTCAGGTCTACGAAAAGTCGCTAAGGTGTTGATTATATATCTGCTATGCCTTGGGACTGCGAGCCTTGTTTCATATCTATTTATCGGTAGCGAGCTCGGTATTCCTGTGCAGCCCTTCGTACCTGAGTAGGTTTTAAGCCAGCAGCAGGATTTTGTTTCACTGCTATTATTAAGCATTAGGTTAATTATTCAGCACTCAATTGATCTGGCTCACGTTTTCGTGTGGATGTGTGAGCGATATTAGTTTGCGATAAGACTTAATGAGATTGGCTCGATAAGGTCAACGGCGTGAGGCGATAGGATGGCGATCAAATTAAATATTAAAAAATGGAGTGCTTGGCTGGATTTAAGCCAGAGTTTGTCAGGGGTAATACTCGCAGTCTTTTTGTGGACCCACTTAGTGTTAGTGTCATCGATTTTATTGGGTGCGGATGCCATGAGTTGGGTGGCACGCACCATGGAGCTGAGTTTTCTGTCCGCTGATGGACACGGTTATCCTTGGGTCGTGACTTGTATTGCCATTGGTATTGCCATTTTGGCGTTAGTGCACGTGTTAGTGGCATTGCAAAAATTACCCATGAGTCTGTGTCAGCAAAGGGCTCTGCGCCAACAAATGCAAGTGATCAACCACAGCGATACTCGCTTGTGGCGCTGGCAAGCCATTACTGGTGTAGTGATTTTACTGCTGTTGCCTGTGCATTTGTGGCTTATTGGCTCGGCTCCCGAAACCATTGGCCCTCAGGGAAGCGCCGATCGTATTTGGAATCAAGGTGTCTGGATGGTGTATCTGCCTTTACTGTTCACTGTGGAGTTACATGCAGCAATTGGCATTTACCGTGTGGCTTTGAAATGGGGCGTGGCGCGGGATCTCAACAACCGTAATCGATTACGTAAGATCAAGACCATAGTGAGCGTGCTATTTGTCACTGTTGGCGTCGCCTCACTCCTGGCATTTTTACCCTACGCGAGTTAATTCCGCTTTTAATCAATGATTAAGCTAATCAGTGAATAGAATGTCGAACATAAAAAAACAGCACAAAACAATAGACCTCATTAAGGAGCAGGCGTGAAACTGATTTATACCGATTCATTGGTGGTAGGAGCTGGGCTCGCGGGCTTAAGGGTCGCTATCGCTTCGAAAGAGCGTGGGCTTGATACTTTAGTTCTGTCACTCATTCCTGCAAAACGTTCCCACTCTGCTGCCGCTCAAGGGGGGATGCAGGCGAGTTTAGGCAATGCCGTTAAGGGAATGGGCGATGATGAGGATGTGCATTTTCAAGATACGGTAAAAGGTTCCGACTGGGGCTGTGATCAAGATGTCGCACGGATGTTTGCCCATTGTGCACCTAAGGCAGTACGTGAGCTGGCCAATTGGGGTGTGCCTTGGTCTCGGGTGACTGCTGGCCCGAGGGAAGTGATAGTCAATGCGCAAAAAGTCACGCTACATGAGGCGCAGGAAGCTCATGGATTGATTAATGCGCGGGACTTTGGCGGGACTAAAAAATGGCGCACTTGTTATACCGCCGATGGTACAGGTCATTCGCTGTTATACGCTATGGATAACAAAGCGATTTCCATGGATATTCCCGTCCATGAACGTATCGAAGCCTTGGCACTTATTCACGATGGTAAGCGTTGCCATGGCGTGATTGCTCGTTGTTTGATTACGGGTGAACTTAGAGCCTATGTGGCTAAGTCCACCACCATCGCCACTGGTGGTTATGGCCGAATTTATGAAGTGTCGACCAATGCGATCATCTGCGAAGGTATTGGCCAAGCGTTGGCATTGGAAACGGGCGTGGCAAGGCTTGGCAATATGGAGGCGGTACAATTCCATCCCACTGCCATTGTTCCCGTGGGTATTTTAACAACGGAAGGGTGCCGTGGTGATGGCGGCTTATTGCGCGATAAAGACGGTTATCGCTTTATGCCTGACTATGAGCCCGATAAAAAGGAGTTGGCATCGCGGGATGTCGTATCGCGTCGCATGACTGAACATATACGTAAAGGTAAGGGCGTCGATAGCCCTTATGGCCCCCACCTGTGGCTAGATATTACCCTTTTAGGTCGCAAGCATATTGAAACGAATCTTAGGGAAGTGCAGGAAATTTGTGAGAATTTCCTTGGCATCGATCCCGCTAAGGATTGGATCCCTGTTCGCCCAACTCAGCATTATTCTATGGGCGGTATTCGGACTAATGCCACAGGTGAAAGTCCGCAGCTTAAAGGCTTATTTAGCGTAGGAGAGGCGGCCTGTTGGGACATGCACGGCTTTAACCGTTTAGGCGGTAATTCGTTGGCCGAAACCGTGGTTGGCGGCATGATTATTGGTAAATATGTCGCCGATTTTTGTGAGAACAATAGCCTTGAGATCGACACTCAGCTTGCTGAACGGTTTATGCAGCAGGTGCAGAGTGAAATCGATGTGCTGGTCGAGGGTGATGGTCACGAGAGCGCCTTTGAGCTCAAGCGCGAAATGCAGCGCATAATGATGGATTATGTGGGGATTTTCCGTAATGGCCCCGAGCTTGAAAAAGCGGTTGCCGAGCTAAAAGTGTTGCTCGAGCGTTCGCGTAAACTCGGACTTAAGTGTAAAAAGCGTCACGCCAATCCTGAGTTAGTTGAAGCCCTACGGGTCAAGCGTATGCTAAAAGTGGCGCTAACCGTAGCCTGCGGCGGCGCCGCGCGAACAGAGAGTCGTGGTGCCCATGCTCGTGAGGATTATCCGCAGCGAAATGATCGAGACTGGCTGAATCGCACCTTGGCCAGCTGGCCCGATCCCGATGCACTCGAACCTGTGCTTAACTACGAAGCACTCGATGTGATGAAGATGGAACTCCCGCCGGGTTATCGTGGTTATGGCATCAACAACGCCATAGTGCATCCTGATACCGAAAAGCGTGAACAGCAAATTGCCGAGATTTTAGCTGAGCTAGGTGATAATGCTGACCGTTATCAAAGGCAGCGGGCTCTTATGCCCTTTGAATTACCCGAGAGCTTGCAACCTAATAACGAACGTTTAAGTGATACTTTAAAAAGCCCATCTGCCAATGCGTTAGGAGAAAAATCATAATGAGCCAAGGTCGCCAGTTAACCTTTAATATCTTTCGTTATGATCCGCAGGAGCCAAACGATAAGCCGAAAATGGTGCGTTATCAGCTTACCGAAACGCCGGGGATGACGGTATTTATCGCCCTTAATAAACTCAGGGAAGAACAAGACACTTCATTGCAGTTCGACTTTGTCTGTCGTGCTGGCATCTGTGGTAGCTGCGCTATGGTGATCAACGGTTTCCCGACGCTAGCTTGCCGCACCTTAACAGCCAAATACCCTAAGGGCGAAATCACCTTAATGCCGCTGCCAGGTTTTGAGTTGATTGGTGATCTCTCGGTTAACACTGGTAAGTTTATGCGGGAACTGGCCGAACGCTTAAAGCTGTGGTTACACCCTAAGGCCAATGATATAAGCGTGCATCGGCTTGAAGATCCTATGGATCCAGATGAAGCTGCGCGTTTGTATGAGCTAGAGCGCTGCGTTGAATGTGGCGTGTGTGTTTCTGCCTGTGCGACTAAACAAATGCGTGAAACTTTTGTCGGCGCTGTGGGCATGATGAAAATAGCTCGTTTTGAGATGGACAGCCGTGACGCTCGTACTGCCGAGGATTTTTACCATGTGATTGGCAATCAGGATGGCGTGTTTGGCTGCATGACTTTACTCGGCTGCCAAGACAACTGTCCTAAGGATTTGCCACACATGCAGCAAATCGCGTATTTACGCCGCAAGATGGCCATGACTTTGATTCGATAAGTGATAAATGATGAAAAGCGCCAACGTGTTTGGCGCTTTTTTGTTGATTAGCAGGCGTAGCTTTTGTGAATGTCAGCTCGATTGATTATGTCTGCGGTTTGAGCGACGAATGCTTGAAAGTGCGTACTCGCCATATGTTCATCCAGTGCGGCTTGGGATTGCCAAATTTCGTACATCCAGAAGATATTTTCATCATCTAATGAGTGATGCAGTTTGTATTCGATGCAGCCAGCCTCAGTATGAGTGTCTGTCACGAGTTGCTTGAGTATCTTAAATAGCGTATCGCTTTGGCCTTGATTCGCTATGATTTGGGCAAATACTGTTATTTTCATTGGTTAAAACCTTCTAAAACAATTTTACCGATCGCTTTGCCAGACTCTATCTGAGCGTGAGCTTTGATTAAATTTTGGGCATTAATGGTGCCGTAGTGTTCACCGAACGTACTCTGTAACTCGCCTGTATCGATAAGGGCGCTTAAGCGGTTGAGTAAGTGATGTTGCGCAATCATATCCTCGGTCTGATATAGGCTGCGGGTAAACATCAGTTCCCAGTGTAAGGATAAGCTTTTACGCTTAAGTTTCATCACATCTAATGGCCCCTTAGGATCATCGATTAATGCTAGTTTTCCTTGTGGCTTAAGCACTTGTACTATTTCATCAAAATGTTGATCGGTTTGGGTTAAGCTAATCACATGGGTCACATCAGTAATGCCAATATTGGCAAGTTCCTGTGAAAGTGGCTTGGTGTGGTCGATAACAGCATCGGCACCAAGTTTGTGCACCCAAGCGGCGGATTCTGGACGAGATGCAGTGCCTATTACTTCTGCACCTGTGAGTTTTACTGCAAGCTGAGTGATGATTGAACCCACACCGCCGGCCGCACCGATAATTAAAATACGGGCGTCAGTTGCCGAACCATCTTGGGGTAAAGCTAAACGGTCGAATAAAATCTCCCATGCCGTAATCCCCGTTAAAGGTAATGCCGCGGCTTGGGTATAGGTTAAACTTTTAGGTTTATGGCCGACAATTCGCTCATCAACCAATTGATATTCTGCGTAACTTCCGCTGCGACTGATATCGCCTGCATACCACACTTCATCGCCAACGTTGAAAAGACTGGCTTTCTCACCAATGGCTTTGACGACACCGACCGCATCCCAGCCGATAATTTTGTATTCGCCTGCAGGTGCAGAGCTAGATGCACGGATTTTTGTATCAACCGGATTGACAGAAATGGCTTTGATTTCCACTAAAAGGTCAAAACCTGTCGCAGTTGGCTCGGCTAGCGTGATGTTTTCTAATGCATTGGGCGCTGTGATTGCACCTGCTGTCTGGTAACCAATGGCTTTCATGTTTATTCCTCTGGGTGTACTTGCTGGAGTTTACTTGTTTGAGTGTACTTGTATCGTGTAGCCATTGTGTGGAATATTAGCTAAGAGATAAACAGGATAAAGTTTGTAATTTTTTCAAAGGATTTTTGATAATCATGCTAATTAATGATTTAGCTTTGTTCGTGCGAGTCGCTGATTGCGGCAATATATCTGCCGCAGCAGCCGAGATGGATATCTCGGCTGCTTCTGCCAGCGCTGCAATAAAACGGCTTGAGAAACAGCTTGATACTAGTTTATTTATCCGCACGACACGCAGCTTACGTTTGACTGTGCAAGGTGAACGTTATCTTATTCATTGCCGACGTGCGCTAAGCGATTTAGCGCTTGGCGAACAGGCTATCGCCAGTGATAAAGGTAAAATATCTGGCACCTTAAGCCTGTCGGTTTCTTCAGACTTTGGTCGTAATTTGTTTGTGCCTTGGCTCGACGAGTTTTTGCTCGATTTTCCTCAACTGCAAGTGCGCTTGCACCTTGGCGACAATATCAGCAGCTTTTATCACGATAAAATTGATGTCGCCGTGCGCTATGGAAAACCGCAGGATTCTAACCAAGTGGCTTTTCCTATCTGCAGTGTTGATCGTGTTTTGTGCGCCTCACCTGAATATCTCGCCAAGTTTGGTGCGCTTGATTCATTAGAACAATTAGTTGAGCATAATTGCTTGTTTTATAAGTTAGATGATCGCACCCACGATCAATGGCTATTTAGGCGTGATGGTCAAGAATTCAAAGTGCGTGTCACGGGCAATCGTAGTGCTAATGATGCCGAGATTGCCCGCCGTTGGGCTGTGGCTGGCAAAGGGTTGGTCTTTAAGTCGAGTCTAGATCTGGCCGATGACTTAATCTCAGGGCGATTAGTACGTTTGTTGCCTGAGTATCAGGGGGAGCCCGTCGATTTGTATTTAGTGTGCCCAGGACGTGAACATGTCACGCCTGTCGTGCTCTTACTGCGGGAAATGCTCCGGCAGCGAACACAGGCTTTGAGTAAAAACTTGAGTAAAATATTAGCAGTGAAAAAATCTTAGATAACAAAAAAGCCGCATAATGCGGCTTTTAGTTTAGAGACTGAGTGAGATTTAAGACTTAGTGCGTTTCATGGCGGTAAAGAACTCTTCGTTAGTCTTGGTCATCGCCAATTTATCGATTAAGAATTCCATTGCGCTGACTTCATCCATAGGATTGAGGATCTTACGCAGGATCCACATTTTTTGCAGTTCTTCTTGAGTCGTGAGTTTTTCTTCACGACGGGTACCGCTGCGGTTGAAGTCAATGGCTGGGAACACACGCTTTTCTGCCGCTTTACGTGACAAATGTAGCTCTTGGTTACCTGTACCTTTAAATTCTTCGTAGATCACTTCGTCCATCTTAGAACCCGTATCAACCAAAGCCGTGGCGATAATGGTCAAGCTGCCGCCGTGTTCGATGTTACGTGCCGCACCGAAGAAGCGTTTTGGACGGTGCAGGGCGTTAGCATCCACACCACCAGTTAACACTTTGCCCGATGACGGGATAACAGTGTTATAGGCACGGGCTAAACGGGTAATCGAATCGAGTAAGATAACGACGTCTTTCTTGTGCTCAACCAAACGTTTGGCTTTTTCAATCACCATTTCGGCAACTTGAACGTGGCGGCTGGCTGGCTCATCGAAGGTTGATGCGATAACTTCGCCTTTAACGAGGCGCTGCATCTCTGTTACTTCTTCTGGGCGTTCGTCGATCAGCAATACCATCAACACCACTTCTGGGTTGTTGTAGCTGATGCTTTGAGCAATACCTTGAAGTAATAGCGTTTTACCGGCTTTTGGTGGTGCAACGATCAAACCACGTTGACCTTTACCAATCGGTGAGCATAAATCCAGAATACGTGCGGTAATATCTTCAGTTGAGCCGTTGCCGCGCTCCATACGCATACGTTCTTCTGCGTGGAGTGGGGTCAAGTTTTCAAAGAGGATTTTATTACGGGAGTTTTCTGGTTTATCGAAGTTAACTTCGTTGACTTTCAATAGGGCAAAATAACGCTCGCCTTCTTTTGGTGGGCGAATTTTACCAAAAATGGTATCACCCGTTCGCATGTTGAAGCGGCGAATTTGGCTTGGTGAGACATAGATGTCATCTGGACCAGCTAAATAAGAACCGTCTGAGCTGCGTAAGAAGCCGAAACCGTCTTGGAGTATTTCTAATACCCCACCACCGAAAATGTCTTCTCCACTTTTTGCGTGGGCTTTAAGGATTGAGAAAATAATGTCCTGCTTGCGAGCGCGGGCCATATTTTCGAGCTTCATATTTTCAGCTAGCGAGACTAGGTCAGAAATCGGCGTGTCTTTTAATTCAGTTAAGTTCATTTTGGGGGTCTTGTGTTACGCGACAAAGCTTACCGCGATCAATCAGTAAGGATGTAATTCAGGATAGTGATTGACGAGCGAGAAGAGGTTATTAGAAAGAATCTGGTTATTAAAGTAGCACTAACAAAGCGGGGCGTCCAGAAATTTAGGGAAATTCCGGCACAATTAATTTATAGCTTGTGCCGGAGGTCACTCATTACGACGTCAAATTAGATTTGAGCGTCGATAAACTCTTTCAATTGCGTTTTTGAGAGTGCGCCAACTTTAGTCGCGGCTAATTCGCCGTTCTTGAATAGCAGTAAAGTTGGGATGCCACGAACGCCATATTTCGCTGGAGAAACATTGTTTTGGTCAACGTTTAATTTAGCGATAGTCAAGCGACCGGCATATTCTTCAGACACATCGTCTAAAATTGGAGCGATCATTTTACAAGGACCACACCACTCGGCCCAGAAGTCTACCAATACTGGCAAATCAGACTTTAATACGTCGTTTTCGAAGCTGTCGTCACTCAGGTATATAATTTTATCGCTCATGATGTTCTCCAGTTTGGGTGCCATTGCTGGTTTGTTAATGGCTTACCATGTATATTGGGGCTGAAAAATAGCTTTTCAAGTTACCTTTTTACAATGTGGCTATTTCAAACGATCGAGTATCTTATTGCAACCTCAACAGGTAAGCTTGCGCTATGAGCGAAACACATCTATCTACCCAAAGGTTTGCCGACCTACCTCTACATCCTGAGGTTAAACAGGCCCTTGCCGAGAACGGCTTCGAATTTTGTACGCCGATCCAGGCGTTATCACTGCCTGTATTACTCCAATCAAAAGATATCGCAGGCCAAGCACAAACGGGCACTGGTAAGACAATGGCCTTTTTGGTCGCCACGTTTAATCATTTATTATCGACTCCCATACCTGAAGGTCGACTGATTAATCAGCCCCGCGCCATCATTATGGCCCCTACTCGCGAACTGGCGATTCAGATTGCCAAAGATGCGATTTTACTCGCTAAGCACACACACTTAAAGGTGGGTATTGTTTATGGCGGTGAAAGTTATGATGTGCAGCGTAAAGTATTAGATCAAGGTGTTGATATCTTGATTGGTACAACAGGTCGAATTATCGACTACGTTCGCCAAGGTATTATTGGCTTGAATTCAATTCAGGCTGTGGTACTTGATGAAGCCGATCGTATGTTTGATCTTGGTTTTATTAAAGATATCCGCTTCTTATTTAGACGCATGCCTGAGGCAAATCAACGTCTTAATATGTTATTTTCGGCAACCTTGTCCATGAAAGTACAAGAGCTGGCTTATGATCATATGAATGAGCCCGTTAAAGTTGAAATCGCCCCCGAAGAAAAAACCTCCAAAAACATCAAAGAAGAAATCTTCTATCCTTCCCAAGAAGAGAAGATGCGTTTGCTGTTGACCTTGATTGAAGAAGATTGGCCAGAAAAAGCCATCGTTTTCTCCAACACTAAGCACAGTTGCGAAACGCTTTGGTCTTGGCTTGAAGGTGACGGACATCGTGTGGGTTTATTAACGGGTGATGTGCCACAGAAAAAGCGTATTCGTATCCTTGAGCAATTTACCAGTGGTCAACTAGATATATTGGTTGCTACCGATGTAGCGGCTCGTGGTTTACATATTTCTGACGTTTCACACGTGTATAACTATGATTTACCTGATGATTGCGAAGACTATGTTCACCGAATCGGTCGTACGGGTCGTGCGGGTAACAAAGGCATGTCGATAAGCTTTGCCTGTGAAGAGTACGCATTGAACTTGCCTGCAATCGAAAGCTACATCAATCATTCGATTCCAGTAAGTAACTACGATAGTGAAGCTTTACTGGCCGATATTCCTACGCCAGCGAAGATTCACCGTAAACACCCTAGCGGCACTCGAAACTTGCGTGATCGTTCAGGGGCAAGCCGCCCAGGTGCTCAACGTAGTGGTGCTCGCCCTCCTCGTCATGATAGGACACGTAGACATTCGTAAATGCCAACACCCGCTTATGCCGCTATAACATTAGGCTCAAATAGTTTTAATATGCTGATCGCCAAAACGCGTGGTGGTCAGCCGCATATTATTGCGAAATATAAACGCAAGGTGAGGCTCGCCGAAGGCATAGGCAACGATGGCAAATTAAGCCCCGATGTCATGCAGCGCGGCCTCGACTGTTTGAGTATGTTTGCCCAGATGTTGGTGCAACATAAGATTGAAGCAAACCATGTTGCTGTGATTGCAACTGCAACTCTTCGCAGTATTAGCAATGCTGATGAGTTTAATCAGCGTGCATTGCCACTCTTAGGTCATCCGATCGAAATTATCTCTGGTATGCGTGAAGCAGAGCTCATCTATCAAGGTATGGTGGCGACCACTTGTGGTCAAGGCCGTCGCTTGGTTATTGATATCGGTGGGGCGAGTACAGAGTTTATCATTGGCGATGGGCATCAAGTGCTGTTCAAAACCAGTTTGCCCTTTGGTAGCGTGACTTATAATCGCCAATTTTTCAGCAGTTTGCCGCTGCAGCAGTTAGATTTCGATGATGCTAAGCAGCAAGTGCTAACCGCATTAGCTGAGCATAGACAAACCCTACGTGATCTTGGTTGGCATTGTGTCGTTGGTGCCTCCGGGGCTGTACAGTCCGTGGTTGAAGTGTTACTACACCGAGGGTTATCTGAAACTATCACACTCGATGTGCTTACTCAGTTGAAGGCTGAGATCCTCGCTCAAGAAGATATTAGCTTAATGGGGATTGTTGGGCTTTGCAGTGAGCGAGCACCGACTTTTGCTGCGGGTGTCGCTATTCTATTGGCTTTGTTTGAGTTGCTGGGGATCGAGCATTTAGCCTTATCTGGCGGCGCATTACGTGAAGGTGTTTTAGTGATGTTAGCTCAGCGGATTATTGACGAAGTCAGCTAATATTTTATTAAAACATGATAAAAACTAAAGGCCGCGATGCGGCCTTTATTGTTTGTATATTCTTTGTACTGTGTCGATTATTTCAATAAATCGGCGAGATCTTTTTCTAAGGAAACTGTTGGGCGCTCTACGATGCGGCCAACTTCTTTACCTTGCTGCAGTACAATAAAGGTTGGAATGCGGGTAAAGTCGTATTTTGCGGCTAAGCCTTCGGGATCTTTTTTCGTTCGGTCGACACCAATATAGGTCACTTTAATATTGGGATTAGTGACTTCTTCCATAATACGGATAAAGCGCGGCGTTTCCCGGTGACAATCTGGGCACCAAGTACCAATGATCACTACAATTTCTGTAGGTTCAGTGATGCTTTTAAGCGGGGTGATTGCAGTGGTATCGACTTGATAGGTTTTATACCCTTCAGCAAACTCATTGAGATCTGTGACTAAATGTTGTGCTTCTACTATGCCAGTTAAAATCACTTCTTGTTTCTCCTCACTGCAGGTCGCAATTAAACCCTGTTGTTGTTCTTCAAATCCACAGCCACCATTGGCTAGTACCTGACAACTAAAAAATAAGGCGGTAGTGGCTAGAAATGCCTTAACGTTATTGTGCATGATGCGCCCTCGAAATCGAAGAGAAAGAATGAAATTCGATTCAAACATTATTCTGGATACGATTAAAGCGATTAATTGATTTGCTGCAAGCAAGATCACGCATTGCTAATATCTATACCCAAGCTACCTAAAGATACGAGTTTCAGAGCGCCTAGGGTGCTTCAATTCAAGGCGCATCAATGACAGAATGTCGGCCACCTTTTGAATTGATGCAACACGGAAGTGGAGTGCCCTAGGCGCTCCGTCCCGGCGGGTTTTAACGCACTTTATGCGGTGTTGGTTATTTTTAACTTAGCCCGCTAGGTCTGCAAATAGCCGCCTTGCCTAAAGTGCGTTAAATTCCCGCTGAATCCTGCATCTTCAGGTGGTTTGGGTATGTAAGCTTAACGATCACAGAATTGCTTAGTTTGTGGAGTTAAGGCATTGAAAAAGTTCATCCCCGAATCGCGATTCGGGGATAGAACACATTGAGAGGATAAGGTAAATTGCTGGATTACTGAGCCAGAATTTTTTCAAGAATAGGCTTATTAGCTTCTGGGAAGTCGTAATTGGTTAAGTCGGTTTTAGTGACCCAAGCTATAAGCTGACCTTCAAGGCCTTGAGCTGTGCCGTTAAATTCTGTGACTGAATGGATATCGAGTAGCACTTGTTTATCGGGATAGTCGAAACTCAACGCCATAAATGGCTGACTATCAGTGACATTGAGCGCGACTTCCTCTTTGAGTTCACGGATCAATGCCTGAGTGACAGTTTCGCCTGTCTCAACTTTACCACCAGGAAATTCCCATTTCCCACCTTGATGTAAATGATCTGGGCGTTTTGCCAACAGAATTTCACCGGCCGAGTTAGTAATAATGCCGACGGCAACATGGATGCGTTTAGTCATAATATTTATCGATTAATGAGTGGGTAAAAGTAAGTGCATTAAAGGCTTGAGCTGAGTTATTCGTGTGCAACCCCAAAATTACTCTTTAAAAAAATCGCCTTCATCGAGATCAAATTCATCAAATGCTTCTGGATCAAACTCGGCTTTGACTGGGATGACGTGTTTTTCTGACGCCCAATCACCGAGGTCGATCAACTTACAGCGCTCGCTGCAAAAAGGTTTAAATGCAGATTGTGGCACCCACTCGACAGGGGCTTTGCAGATAGGGCAGTTAACGGTCAATGGCATAATTGTTCTCTTGGTTAACGGCGATAAAGCGGCCGCCAATACTAATGTATTTCAGGCCATTAGTGTAAAGGCTTCATGCACAGGTAGCCAGTAAGAAATCAATTGAACGGTCGGAGTGGCGTTGTTGTTCAAACTGTACAAAATGGATAGCGAAACGGTTTTTATGGCCGCTAATCGTAGGATAACACCCGTGGGAAGCATCGACTTTAACCCTTACCAAAGCAAGTGCTTGGGCACTGTCACCTTGATAAAAGCCTGCGTGGGCAACGGCATTGTCGTAATTGGACGTGCAACGAGTCAGTTGAAGTAGTAACGTGATCGGGGTAAGCAAAGGTTCGAAATGCGCTATCCAAGAGCGATAATCGTGCTGTTTTTCTTCCCAAGGTTTAGATAGCCAATAATGCAGTTGTGGTAGGTCGAAGTTACAGCAAGCGCCTGGCATGCCGAAGCGTTGTCGTAGTGCGGAAATAAATTTGTCTTGTTTTAATTGGCTGCCGAAGCGTTCAGGCTTTTGTAACGGTTCGCGGGCTTGGGTGAGGGCATTGATATAGATATTGATTTGCTGGTGGTCGACGTGATCTAATTCTTGCCATTTGTTCAGTTGCAGCAAGTGCCGCTCAATATCTTTTAATACTTCATTGCGATAATCGCAGCGTTCAGATAATTCACAGAGGGAAAACAGCGGATAAAAACATCTATGTTGGTGGTCATTGCTTAGGTTACTTTGCAGCTGTTTATCGAGGTATTCGAGCCGCAAGTAGCTGCGAATTTTCTCGTTTAGGGGCTGTTCGTAAACTAATTCAGTCATGGGCGTTATGAGTACCAGATAGTTGTAAATAGCGTTGGTGCAATGCTAGCACCTCTCGTTTTAAGGTTGATATCTCTCCCTGATTATCAATAATGTCGTCGGCTCGGGCGAGTTTTTCGCTGCGGCTCAATTGGCTGTTAATGATGTTATTTACTTGAGATGCATCAACATTGTCCCTTTTTATGGTGCGGCTGATTTGCAACTCAGGCGAAATATCCACCACTAAAGTCCGATTGACTAACCTATCTAACCCGTTCTCAAATAGCAAGGGCACGACCATAATTACATAGGCCGAGGTTGCTTTTTCTACCTGTGCTAGCATTTCTTGGCGGATCATCGGGTGCAATAGCTGGTTTAACCATTCACGTTCTTCAGGGTGGCTAAATATCCGTTGCCGCAGTTTGGCGCGATCGAGTTCACCTTCTGGCGTTAACATCTCAATGCCAAAATGGCTAACGATGGCCTCAAGCCCTTTTGAACCCTGAGCGACAACGTCGCGGGCAACGATATCGGCGTCGACTAAGGTAATGCCTTCTGCGGCGAATAAATTGGCAACAGTCGTTTTACCGCTACCAATCCCACCCGTTAAACCAACAATAAATTTAGACATAAAACTCTCTTAAAAGCTATGAAGGACGCTATGCTGCTAGGACGGACTTCGTCCTTACAGTCTACGGAACGGGCTTCGCCCTTACGGTAAGCGAAGCGTTCAGTGAGTGAGCTTGCGAACGTTCCGTTATCCTTAAGTGAAGCCTGTTCTATAACGTACTTAAGTACCAATCCACTATAGGTTGACCCCATATTAGGGCTATCCAGCCTGCGGCAGCAATATAAGGCCCAAATGGGATGGGATTACCTTGTTTGAGGCGTTTACTGACAATCATGGCGATGCCAACCACTGCGCCAACGAGGGACGAAAGTAAAATCACCAGCGGCAGCATTTGCCAGCCGAGCCAAGCACCGAAAACGGCGAGCAGTTTAAAGTCCCCATAGCCCATGCCTTCCTTGCCTGTGAGGATCTTAAATAGCCAAAAAATGGACCACAAGCTTAAATAGCCAGCTGCCGCACCGATAATGGCATCGGTTGGACTCGCAAAGGTATGATTTAGATTGATGATCAAGCCGAGCCAAAGTAACGGTAACGTCATTTGGTCGGGGAGCAGCATCTCATCAAGATCGATGCCAGTAAGTGCGACAAGTACAAATGTCAGTATGCTCGCAAAGACAAATTGCCAGCT
Source organism: Shewanella sp. SM69 (assembly GCF_025653985.1). Taxonomy (NCBI): domain Bacteria; kingdom Pseudomonadati; phylum Pseudomonadota; class Gammaproteobacteria; order Alteromonadales; family Shewanellaceae; genus Shewanella; species Shewanella sp. SM69. Next base: position 19,663 of record NZ_JAKKRV010000020.1, on the reverse strand, counting down.
TGGACCAAAGTGCCACGCTAAAGTCGCAACAAGTAGCCCTGTGATGAATTCAATTATTGGGTAGCGGGCGGAAATCGGTGCGTGACAGGCGGCGCATTTTCCTTTGAGCATTAACCAGCCGAATACAGGTAAATTATGCCAAGGTTTAATCGCCGTTTTGCACTTAGGGCAAGCAGAGCCCGGCACCACAAGATTATATCTTTCGGGGAAGCTATCTATAGGTTTATTGAGTTTATCAATACCGATTTGTGTGACTATCTCTGAGTGGTATTCCTGCAAATACTGATTACATTCTTGCTGCCATTCCCGTTTCATCATCACAGGAAATCTGTGGATCACCACATTTAAAAAACTGCCTATGGTGGCGGCAAAAATAAAGCTTAGCGTAATAAAGAGCCAAGGACTCTGATCAAAAGAGTGGCCCAAAAGAGAGATAAATTCAGTCATTCAATTTCTTATATATTATTTGTGGAAGTGAGGCGTAATAACTAGCCGCCAACAATATTACCCATCTGGAAGATAGGTAAATACATGGCAACAATCAAACCACCCACAACAGTACCGATAACCACCATCATAATCGGTTCTATCAGACTTGATAAGCCATCGACGGCATCATCGACTTGCATTTCGTAGATGGTTGATACTTTATTGAGCATGTTATCTAGTGAGCCGGATTCTTCGCCTATCATCACCATCTGCACTAACATATCGGGGAAAAGACCAGTGGTTTGCATCGCGACATTCATCTGCATCCCCGCCATGACCTCTTGGCGAATATTCAATATGGCTTTGCGATAAACTGCATTACCCGATGCGCCAGCGGCGGACTCTAAGCCATCAATTAATGGCACACCTGCGGCAAAGGTGGTGGCTAAGGTGCGGGCGAAACGTGCCATGGCACCTTTGTGTAAAATCGGTCCAATGGCTGGGATTTTAAGCACGGCTTCATCGACTCTATCCCGTAAAATTTGCGAGTTTCGATGTGCGCGTACAAATAAAAATACACCGCCGACAATGGCAGCTAAAAAGATATACCAAGAAGATTGTAAGCCGCGGGAAATATGCAGTACCAGTTGCGTAAAAGCGGGCAGTTCTGCACCAAAGCCTTTAAAAATATCTTCAAACTGTGGCACCACAAAAAGAAGTAACAAAACCGTAACTAAAATAGCGACAATTACAACTGCAGCAGGATAAAACATAGCCTTCTTAATTTTTGATTTGAGCGCTTCCGTTTTTTCTCTGTAGGTTGCGACTCGATCGAAAACCAAATCGAGTGAACCTGAATGCTCACCCGCGGCGACTAAGTCAACATATAGTTCGTCGAAGTAACGCCTATGGGGGCGCATAGCATCGGATAAGGGAATACCCGATTGAATTTCGGTTAAAATAGTACCCAGTAATTCCCGCATTTTAGCTTTTTCATGGCCACGGCCGAGTAGTTCAAATGTCGTTACCAAAGGAACGCCTGCCGCCAACATAGTCGCGACTTGACGGGTCATCATGGCTATATCCATAGGGGTGATATTGGCTTCACCTAACTTAAATAGCGGAGAGGACTGCTTACGAACGCTCTTAGGGTTTACTCCTTGTGATTTAAGCTGGCTACGGATTTCGGCTGCGGTAGCACCTCTAAGCTCTCCTGCCGTTTTTTTGCCATCGCGGTTAACGCCTTTCCATTCGAAGGTATAGATTTTGGGCTGGCTTTTTTGCTCGGCTTTCTTAGTTCGAGACTTTCTTGTTGTCGTTGCCGTAGCCATAAATTATCCCTGTAAATAAATCGTTCTAGATTTCTAGTTAACTGAACGCTGTGCTTGCGAAATAGTTTGGACTCTAAGATTCAAATATACGAGTAGTAATACGGTATTGCCTAAATTTTAGATATAAAAGATTAGATTTAGCCAAAACTGGTTACGCGATTGACTTCTGCAATACTAGTTACGCCATGAATTACTTTCAATAATCCTGACTGACGCAAATCCCGCATCCCTTGCGCTTTAGCTTGGGAGGCGATTTGTAAGGAGTTACCGCCTTCCATGATAGTACGCGCTATCTCATCGGACATCTTCATCACTTCGTAAATACCAACCCGGCCTTTGTAGCCAGCAGAGCAATGTTCACAGCCTACAGGTTTAAAGGTGGTAAAACCTTGTGTAATTTGTGTTTGAGAAAAACCTAAACGTAATAGTTCATGCTCAGGGATGATTTCAGCTTGCTTACATTCGGGGCAAAGTCGACGCGCCAAACGCTGGGCAATAATCAGGTTAACTGAGCTGGCGATATTATAACCGGGCACGCCCATATTGATTAAACGGGTCAAGGTTTCGGCGGCCGAGTTTGTGTGTAGGGTCGATAACACTAAGTGACCCGTTTGTGCCGCTTTAATGGCAATTTCGGCGGTTTCAAGATCACGGATTTCACCCACCATCACTACATCGGGGTCTTGGCGCAGGAATGAGCGTAAAGCAGAGGCGAAAGTGAGACCGGCTTTTAAGTTAATGTGAACTTGGTTTACACCCTCAAGGTTTATTTCTACCGGATCTTCGGCGGTAGAAATATTACGCTCTTCAGTATTGAGAATATTTAACCCAGTATAGAGTGAGACGGTTTTACCTGAGCCTGTTGGGCCGGTCACTAAAATCATCCCTTGGGGTTTTGCTAACATCTCAAGGTAAAGTTTTTCTTGGTCGGGCTCGTAGCCGAGCTTTTCAATGCCCAATTGTGCGGAGGAAGAATCCAAGATCCGCATTACAATTTTTTCGCCCCATAAGGTCGGTAGAGTGCTGACCCGAAAGTCGATGGACTTAGTGCGGGAAAGTTTCATCTTGATTCGGCCGTCTTGTGGCACGCGGCGTTCGGCGATATCAAGTTTTGACATTACTTTTAGGCGCGCTGATAAGCGACCTGCAAGGCTTATAGGCGGTTCGGATACTTCGTGGAGGATACCGTCGATGCGAAAACGAATGCGGTAGCGCTTTTCATAGGGTTCAAAGTGTAAATCCGATGCTCCTTTACGAATGGCATCGGTTAGAATTTTATTGATATAGATAACAATAGGTGCATCATCGCTGGCCTCGCCTGCGGACTCTTCATTACGTCTGTCAGTGTCGGTAATTTCAATGCTCGCCAGTGCCGCTTCATCCATGCCGCCTAAATCTAGGCCGCTAATATCTACTTCGAGAATTTTCTCCAGTGCTTTGGCGAGTTTATCTTCTTCAACTAGAATCGCTTCGGCGTGCAGGCCTGCACTAAATTGGAAATCTTCGAGGGCGGCAATATTGGTCGGGTCGGATGTGCCTATATAGAGGCGATTTCCCCGTTTAAACAGCGGTAAGCAGCGGTGTTTTTCAATGAGTTTTTTGTTGAGGAAGTCCTCAGGAATGGAAGCAAGATCAAACTCATTGAGATCGAGTAGTGGCGTGCCATATTCCTCATAGCACATCTCAGCAATGGCACGTGCTGAAACCAGTTTACTTTGAACTAAAGTGCTGACTAACGCTTGCTTATTTTGACGGGATTTTGTGATGGCGTTCGCCATCTGCTCTTCATTTAGCAGACCTTTACGGATAAACAGGGTCGATAAACCCAAATGCAGGCCTGTAGATGGCATAGAGACTCCAGTTGTAAACAAGTGTTGAAATAATAACGTCTTTATAGCATTTTGTCATATTTAGTCTAATGAAAAAGCTATCCTTGGAACAAACAAATTTATGTGTGCGGAAGTTCATTGATATAATGATGTTGAAATTTTATTTACTTAATTTTCAATTGCTTGCTGTTGAATTTAATCATTGTGACCATCGTGAGTCTAGGAGCGTACGTATAGCAAGGAACTTCCGAGATGTACCGTATGAAATAAATTTCTGTTTTTAGCAAAAAAATATTAAAAATTTTGGATGTTTAAAGTTTTAATAAAAAGAAGAAGTTGCAAACTATTGTAGTCTTGGGTGAGTATTGTGGAGGTGATTTAACATAAATTGTATGATAATTAGTAAATTATAACGTTATAGCCATTAATTTTTGAGGCAGTCAGTATATGCAATTGGGAGCTTATTCTTGGGGACTATTAATTACATTTGCATGTATTTTCCTGCTCGGGACTGTATTTTCTTTTAATTTTTCTTATCTTGTTGGTATTGACAGTGAGTATGATCTAAAGCGTTTTCTTGTTATTGGCTTTATTTGGCTTGCTTCGTTGGGGTTATGTTTTGTTAAGGATGTTGAGTTCATAAGGCTTTCAAGGTTGACCAAGGTGTCTTTAACGATTTTTTTTGTATTGGCTATTGTATCTGCTTTTTTCAGTAAACATCCCTTTTGGGGAGTGGTTGAAATAACTAATATCGGAATACTCATAATAGCATTTTACTTGTTTGCTTTGAGTATTAATTCGATGAAGCGCAGCATCTTGTATTTTGCCGTTTATGCGGGAGTTTTATTCTTTTCTGTATTGACGTTTGCTAAATATATTTTATTTTTATTCTTTTCTTATGCGGATGCACAAAGCTTCGATATTCATGGCTTGCTTACGGGTTATGTGAATGTCCGCTTTTTTAACCAACTGCAAGTAATGGTGACACCTCTGCTTTTTTTGCCTTTTTTTGTTCAAAGTTTAGCTAAGTTCAAACGAGTCTCCATAGTTTTTGTTGCACTACATTGGGCTGTGTTGTTACAGACTGAAGCCCGGGGAGCTATGCTCTCGCTCATTTTAGCGTCAGTCGTGCTGTTTTTTTTTGTAGATGCAAATACCCGCAAACAATTTATTTCGACCATGTTGCAAACCATGTTATTTGGTATCTGCCTGTGGCTAGTATTTATCATCATAATTCCGTACTGGCTGATGGACAGTTCAAGTTTTCAGATTAGAACGGGGAGTTCTGGAAGGTTAGATTTATGGCTGTATGTTCTTAAATCTATTCCAGAACGTTTGTGGTTGGGTTTTGGGCCGATGAGCTTTACTTGGGCTGAAGGTAAACCATTACCACATGCTCATCCACATAATTCAGTGATGCAATTACTTTATGAGTACGGTGTTATCTGCAGTATCGTTTGCATAGCTTGGGTATTGAGTCGAATTTATAAGAGATTACGATATTTATATCTAGCAAACGACGTCGAGGTCATTCCTATTATTTATGCTCTGCTATCTGGGCTTTGTTATTCTTTGTTTAGCGGTGTTGTTGTCATGCCATTGGCACAGTTGATGCTGGTTTTTGTGGTCGCCATGCAAGTGCAATATGGTACATGTCGTGGCTATAAAGCAAGTGTCGTAGTCAGGATGTTATTGTTTTTAGTCGTGAGTGTTATGGCGTTTGTGTTATTGAACACTTACAAGAATGAAGAGTTGCTCCCTGCCTTATTTCCTAGAATGTGGGTGAATGGACTCATTAGCTACTGAGTGATGATAGTTAATAGCTAAAATGAGTCGCTCAAGTCGGTGGTTACAGCAAGAAATAAAGTAAGCAGTTAAGCTAAGCTGTAGTCGGAAAACACCCCATAAAAAAAGCCGCGAGTTAGCAGCTTTTTCAATCGTCTGACGGCGATATTATTACTTAAGATTGAGCTTCACAGGTAGCAGTGGTCCAAGTACAAGTAATTGTCTTAGCATCCTCGTCCTTGGCTGTGTACACTGCAGTTCCTGTTAGTGTTGCTAAACTCGTAGGCGTTGTTCCAGTAGGTGCACCTACACATGCGGAAGGCACATAAGTAGGATTTGTTGCTAACTCGCCGATTATAGAAGCTGATAACGCTTTAGTGAATGTACTTGCTTCGCTTAAACAGGAGTTGATTTTTCCTTTGTTTATATAATCTTTATAAGCAGGCAAAGCAATTGCTGCCAAAATACCGATAATGGCGACAACGATCATCAGTTCGATCAGAGTAAAACCCTGAGCTTTTTTATTTAATGCTTTGTTTAATCTTTTGTTTAAATGCATGGCCTTCATTTTTCTCTCCAGCTAACTATTTAGTGACTTACTGTGGTTGAATAGAGTGTTTAACCTAACCGCTGTTTTACTCTATAAATTGTTTTATCTCATCAAACTTTATTACTCATTTATGTCAATAAAATCATTTATATGATCTATGTAACATTAACAGTACACCGATGATCTTGAATGACCCATGTGTAATGACTCATGCTGATTTATCCAAGCTAGCTTTGCTAAATTAGCACTAAGTTAATGCTGGGTTAGCGCTTGTTTGAATAAATTGTTTCGGCAACCGCACCTTAGGCTAACGTTTTCAAAAATATGCCTCTCAAAAAACGTGAACTAGGCAATTTTAAAAAGAATCCCAGTGCTGACCTTAGGTGAGGTTGACCAAACGGCCATCTCGCCTTGGTAAAAGTTAGTACAAAGTTAGGTAAAAGGAAACAAAAATTAAGTATAAAGTACTAATAAAGTGTTGTTTTTGTATAAAAGGCTAACTTATCGACATGTTAGGTTATAACAACTTTTTGACAATATCAGTTTAGCTGGCGTGTCTCTCTATGTCGTCAAATTGGTGACATGAAATGGTGGCGGGTTGGGTGCTTCGTGAGGGTGAATGCTGAGTATGATAGTGCAGGCGTGATTTTGCATTTGGTTTGCAGGAGCCCTACAAAACAAATGCACTTCGCCTTAATATTTTATGAGTGGAATGTGCTTACGGTACTTTGCGAGAACATTCCACTGCCATTTAACATCTAGCGGTTTTAAGCTTTTAATCTGAGTGATAAATCTAAGGCGCGAACATGCTTAGTGAGTGCGCCAACTGAGATATAGTCCACCCCTGTTTTGGCAAATTCGGCTAAGGTATCTAAGGTTACATTGCCAGAGACTTCAAGCTTAGCGCCGGCGCCTTTAGCTAGGTACTGGTTATTCATCTCTACGGCTTCGACCATCTTAGTGATGTCGAAGTTATCTAACATTATGATATCTGTGCCAGAGTCGAGTGCTAAGGCGAGCTCTTCGAGTGACTCCACTTCGACTTCAACGGGTTTATTCGGGTACAAGCTGCGGGCGGTATCTACGGCTTGGCGAATACCGCCACAGGCCATAATGTGGTTTTCTTTAATCAAAAAAGCATCATATAAACCAATACGATGGTTTTTTCCGCCACCGCAGGTGACGGCATACTTTTGTGCCGTGCGTAGGCCTGGAATTGTCTTGCGAGTATCTAACAAGCGAGTGTGAGTCCCCGCCAGTTTATCGACATAATGTTTGGTTAAGGTAGCTACGCCAGAAAGTGTTTGGATAAAGTTCATTGCCGTGCGTTCGCCTGTGAGAATAGCGCGCGCAGGACCTGATAATTCACATAATAGCTGGTTGGGTAATACTAGATCGCCATCATCCACATGCCAATGCAGTGCGACTTCACCACCGAGTTGGTTAAAAACCTGCTCTGCCCATGCTTTACCACAAAAAACGCCTTCTTCACGGGTGATTAAAGTGGCTTCAGCGTACTTATCGGCGGGGATCAACATTGCTGTGATATCACCATAAGCGATGGCTTTGGTTTGATCGTTGATTTCGGTGCCACCTAAGTCTTCACTGAGGGCAGATTTTACTGATTGGCGGATATCGTTTTCTAACATAAGCGGAGTCCTTGCATTACGGCCTACTTGCATTTTAGGTTAAGATTACCACGGCCTTAGGTCTCACGGAACAGGTTGGAAGATTGAGCAAAAGGAGTAAGCTGCAGCCTTATTTAAATTGAGAGTGGATGGTTTGTTCCATGATCTCAATATTAAAAGATAGCTCAGTCAGTAAGTTCCGTGCGCAGGGTTTCTTCTTTGCTTGGAGGAATACTGTTAGAGTAAGGCGGTATATGTGGCTATAGAGGATAAGCTCATAATGCGGTTTGATTCGGGTTGGTGTGATAGTGCGAGGCGTTGTGAGTCGCCACATTTTAATCAACGTCCCTTGAATGAAGTGAGTTTGTTAGTGATCCACAATATTAGTCTGCCCGCAGGCTGCTTTGGATTACCTTACATTGATCAATTATTTCAAGGGTGTTTAGATACTAATGCCGATTTCAGCTTTGCACCGTTGCTGGGCTTGCAAGTGTCGGCGCACTTTTTGATCCGCCGCAATGGCGAGCGTGTCCAATATGTAAGCTGTAATGACAGGGCTTGGCATGCAGGGGTGTCTCGTTATGGCGAGAGAGAGAATTGTAATGATTTTTCCATTGGTATTGAACTGGAAGGCACAGATACTGAGCCTTACACTTCTGAGCAATATCAGTCACTCATCGAGTTAACACAAGCCCTACTGGTAGAATATCCATTGCTGAGTATTGAACGGATTGTGGGTCATTGTGATATTGCGCCAATGCGGAAAACGGACCCAGGGCAAAGTTTTGATTGGGAAGGATATTTAGGCAAGTTAAAGGAATATACTCAGGCGTTGCGTTCTTAGTTAATCACTTAACTTTTTGGATTTTAGACGTATTCCATATAAACCTAGACTATTTATGGACAAATTATAGAGGTACAGCCCATGGCATTATTTTCACTCTTGGTCGCCATTTTAGTGGAGCGACTTAAATTTCTTCCTTCATCATGGCAATTTGATCGTTTACTGCAATCCTATCAGACAACATTTTTTGGTGATAAAGCGTCACTGACAAGCGTGATGATGGCGTTGGCGTTAGTGCTGCCAGCCTTGTTGGTATATGTTTTATCTTGGTTAGTGGCGGGAATGTTTTGGGGCTTATTAAGTTTAGCCCTATGGATTGTTGTGGCAGTGGTTTGTTTTAACCATCAGAAACAGCGTGATATTTTCAAAAAGTATATGCAAGCGGCTTGTCGCTCTGATGTCCAAGCTTGTTACCATTATGCCGCTGAACTCGATTGTAGCGAGTGTTTAGATGCTGTATCCGAGAAAGACCTAGGTGCCAAAGTGGGTCAAAGTGTTGCTTGGATTAACTATCGTTATTACGGTGCCGTGGCGCTGTTTTTCATTTTTTTAGGTCCAGTCGGTGCGGTACTGTATTGCACGGTACGTTTTTATGCCGAAGAGAATGCCCGTAAATCCCTAGAGCTACCCTTAGTCAACGAAGTGATTACGCTACTGGATTGGTTACCGAGCCGGATTTTCGCCTTTGGTTATGCCTTAAGTGGTCAATTTAGTGAAGGTTTAGCGGCGTGGCGCCGTAATGGGTTGACCTTAAATGTGAGCGCTCACACTGTGGTGGCTGAAACGGCATTAGCGGCACAACCTTTACCTGAGGTCGCAAGTGCACCTATATGTGTACAATCAACCTTAGCATTATTAGTACTCAGTAAACGTAACTTTACACTTATTGTTGCAATACTTTCATTACTGACCATTTTCGGATTGGTGAGTTAAAAGAAGGATGCTTTGCAGCGAGAATCGAGAACGCTTCGCTGCTAGGGCGTCGCTGTGCTCCTACCTAGAATCTATCCGCTGCGCTTTTGGCAGCGCCTAGTGGGGCGAAGTCCGTGCTTTTGTCAAATGGTCTGACCCCATAAACATTTTTTTCCGCTATGCTCTCTTCGTGAGTGCTTTTGATCGAGATCGCTTTTAAGGAGTGATCTTCAATCTGGACATCAAAACGCTGATTTGATAAAGTGCGCTCACTCAAAAAAATTGGTAAGACCAATTTACAACGGAGCTGAGCGCCTGATGGCCTATAGTAAAATTAATCAGCCAAAAATTTCTGACGTGATCATGGCGCAATTAGAGCAAATGATCTTAGAGGGGAGTTTACAGCCCGGTCAGAAGTTACCGCCTGAACGCGAACTGGCGATCCAGTTTGAAGTGTCTCGACCTTCTTTGCGTGAAGCTATTCAAAAGCTTGAGGCAAAAGGACTGTTAATGCGCCGCCAAGGCGGTGGTACTTATGTCAAAGAACAACTCTGGCAGACCCTTGCCGATCCTATTGTTGAACTGATGAATTCAGATCCAGAGAGTCAGTACGACTTACTGGAGTTCCGCCATGCCACCGAAGGCATGATGGCCTATTTTGCGGCCCTGCGTGGTACCGACGCCGATATGCAAAATATCAAGCGTATGATTCTCGAGGTGGAAGCCGCCACCGATATCGAACAAAAAGCTGCTGCGATTGTGCGTTTTTATCGTGCTGTGGCGGAAGCGTCACATAACGTGGCTATGTTACACCTCGTTCTTAGTTTAACCCCTGTGCTGCATCAAAATGTGGCGCAAAACCTGGAGCTTTTAAGCCGCCGCGAAGAAGCTTCTACTATGGCTAACGATCACAGACGGGCCTTGCTCGCTGCCATCGTTCGTCGTGATCCCGACGCCGCCAGAGAAGCCTCAAATGAACACTTAAGTTACATCGAAGAGGTGATGTTATCTGTGCGGGAAGAAGATAGCCGGTTGCAGCGAAGCTTGCGCCGTTTAAAGAGTGGCGCTTAAGTTCTGTGATTTAGCTGCCAGCTAAATCGGAATATGCCGCAAACACCATTCATTATCATGTATATAGAGAAGGACAGTGTCATGTCTGAAGATATGCTACAAGACGTAGATCCGTTAGAGACTCAGGAATGGGTTGATGCCCTGCAAGCCGTGTTGGAACAGGAAGGCCCAGAGCGCGCACATTTTTTACTAGAAAAGCTGATCGATAAAGCGCGTCGTAATGGCACTCACTTGCCTTATAACGCCACAACGGCTTACCTGAACACTATTCCTGCGGGTCAAGAGCCGCACATGCCTGGCAACCAAGAGATGGAACGTCGCATTCGCGCCATCATCCGTTGGAACGCTTTAGCTATGGTGCTTCGTGGTTCTAAGAAAGATTTAGAATTAGGCGGCCATATTTCAAGCTTCGCCTCAAGCGCGACTATTTATGACGTATGTTTTAACCACTTCTTCCGCGCACCCAATGAAAAAGACGGTGGCGATTTAGTGTATTTCCAAGGCCATATTGCCCCTGGTATTTATGCGCGTTCATTCTTAGAAGGTCGTTTAAGCGAAGACCAACTGGCTAACTTCCGTCAAGAAGTGGATGGCAAGGGTCTGTCTTCATACCCACATCCAAAACTGATGCCGGATTACTGGCAATTTCCAACCGTTTCTATGGGCTTAGGTCCTATCCAAGCGATTTATCAGGCGCGTTTCCTGAAATATCTGACTGACCGTGGTCTGAAAGATTGTTCAGCACAAACCGTTTACTGTTTCTTAGGTGACGGTGAGTGTGACGAGCCAGAAGCCTTAGGTGCGATTGGTTTAGCGGCCCGTGAAGAATTAGATAACTTAGTCTTCATCGTTAACTGTAACTTACAGCGTCTTGATGGCCCTGTACGTGGTAACGGTAAGATAATCCAAGAACTTGAAGGCGAATTCCGCGGCGCAGGCTGGGAAGTCGTTAAAGTGATTTGGGGTCGTTACTGGGATCCATTATTGGCCCGTGACACTAGCGGTAAGTTACTGCAGTTAATGGAAGAAACCGTTGACGGTGAATACCAAAACTGTAAAGCCAAAGGTGGCGCTTATACACGCGAACACTTCTTTGGTAAGTATCCTGAAACGGCCGAAATGGTGGCTAACATGTCAGATGATGACATTTGGCGCTTAAACCGTGGCGGTCATGATCCGGTGAAAGTGTACGCTGCCTTAGATCACGCACAAAAAACCAAAGGTCGCCCAACGGTGATTTTAGCTAAAACCGTAAAAGGTTATGGCTTAGGTGATGCGGGTGAAGGTAAAAACATCGCTCACAACGTGAAGAAAATGGGTATCGAGTCTATCCGTTACTTCCGCGATCGTTTCAATATCCCGATCCCAGATGACCAGTTAGAAGATCTGCCTTTCTATCACCCAGGTCCAGATTCTGAAGAAGTGAAGTACATGATGAGCCGTCGTGAAGCGCTGCATGGTAGCGTGCCACAACGTCGTCAAAAGTTCACCGAAGAGATGGAAGTGCCGTCACTGAAGATTTTCGATTCGATTTTACAGGGCTCTAACGGCCGTGAAATTTCATCGACTATGGCATTCGTTCGTGTTCTGACAGCTCTGCTGAAAGACAAGAAAATTGGCAAAAATATTGTGCCAATTATTCCTGACGAAGCCCGTACTTTCGGTATGGAAGGTTTGTTCCGTCAAGTGGGTATTTATGCTCACGAAGGCCAAAAATATATTCCGCAGGATTCTGACCAAGTTGCTTACTACCGTGAAGATAAAACCGGCCAAGTATTGCAAGAAGGGATTAACGAACTCGGCGCTATGTCTTCATGGGTATCAGCAGCGACGAGCTACTCAGTCAATGATACACCTATGATCCCGTTCTACATCTACTACTCAATGTTCGGTTTCCAACGTATTGGCGACATGGCTTGGGCTGCGGGTGACATGCGTGCTCGTGGTTTCTTAGTCGGTGGCACTTCAGGTCGTACAACGCTTAACGGCGAAGGTTTACAGCATCAAGATGGTCACAGCCACGTATTGGCGAACACTATCCCTAACTGTATTACTTACGATCCAACCTACGGTTACGAAATCGCCGTTGTGGTACAAGATGGTATCCGTCGTATGTACGGCGAAAATCAAGAAGATATCTTCTACTACTTGACCACAATGAACGAAAACTATGAGCAACCAGCCATGCCAGAAGGCGCGGAAGTGGGCATAGTGAAAGGTATCTATAAGTTAGAAACGGTTGCGGGCTCAGGTAAAGGCAAAGTTCAGTTAATGAGCTGTGGCACTGTCCTTGAACAAACCCGTAAAGCGGCGCAAGCACTGGCGAAAGACTTCGGCATTACTGCCGACGTATTTAGCGTAACTAGCTTCAACGAATTGACTCGCGATGGTCAAGCCGCTGAACGTTGGAACATGCTGCACCCAACCGAAACGCCAAAACAAGCCTATATAAGCCAAGTGATTTCAAGTGATGCACCTGCAATCGTCGCGACTGACTATATGAAGATTTACGGCGAACAGTTACGTGCTTATATTCCTACCGATTACAAAGTGTTAGGTACTGACGGTTTCGGTCGTTCAGACAGCCGCGAGAATCTGCGTCACCACTTCGAAGTGGACGCTAAGTTCATCGTTATTGCGGCACTGAAATCACTGGTTGATCGCAAAGAGCTGCCTGTCGATGTGTTAGCAAAAGCCATTAAAGAATATGGTATCGACGCTGACAAGATCAATCCACAGTACGCGTAAGAGGCAATGAAAATGGCTGAATTAAAAGAAGTTTTTGTTCCTGACATCGGCGGCGATGAAGTGCAAGTGATCGAAATTTGTGTAGCTGTGGGTGATACCCTAGCGGCAGAAGAATCGATTCTTACCGTCGAAAGCGACAAGGCGACTATGGATATTCCAGCGCCTTTCGCCGGTGTTTTAGCCGAATTGAAAGTGGCTGTGGGCGATAAAGTATCTGAAGGTACTTTGATTGCTATGATGCAAGCGGCGGGCGCGGCAGCTGCCGCTCCGGCTCCAGTTGCAGCACCCGCTCAGGCGGCACCAGCATCTGCACCGGTTCAAGCGGCTCCAGCCCCTGTGGCTGCTGCTCCTGCGACTGGCGCAACCAAAGTGGTTGAAGTCACTGTGCCAGATATCGGTGGCGACACTGATGTATCGGTTATCGAAGTCTTGGTTGCTGTCGGTGACAAGATTGATGTTGATAGCGGTTTAATTACCCTAGAAACAGACAAAGCGACGATGGACGTGCCATCACCTTTCGCGGGTGTGGTTAAAGACGTTAAAGTTGCGGTTGGCGATAAAGTGTCGCAAGGCTCTTTAGTCATCATGCTTGAAGTGGGCGGCGCTGCACCTGCTGTGGCTCCAAGCGTTAGCGCGCCAGCTGCAACTGTGGCTCAGGCGGCTCCTGCCGCTACGGTAGCGCCAGTGGCCGCAGCACCTGCTGCACCAGCGGCAAGTGTGGTTGCGGTAAAAGAAATTCAAGTGCCGGATATTGGCGATGCCAGCAATGTCGATGTGATCGAAGTGCTCGTGTCTGTCGGTGATGAAATCACTGCCGACCAAGGTTTGATTACGCTTGAAACTGACAAAGCCACCATGGAAGTGCCTGCGCCATTCGCCGGTAAACTGCTGTCTTTGACTGTTAAAGTGGGTGACAAGGTTTCTCAAGGTAGCGTTATTGCGACGATTGAAACTGTCACAGTGGGGGCAGCTCCAGCAGCGGTTGCTCAAGCGGCAGCTCCTGCTCCAGTGAGCGCGGCGCCCGTTGCAGCCCCAACACCTGCAAGCCGTCCTCCAGTACCACACCACCCAAGTGCAGGTACACCTGTGTCTACCGGTGCGGTACATGCGTCTCCTGCGGTACGTCGTTTAGCCCGTGAATTTGGTGTCGACTTGACCCAAGTGACAGGTTCTGGCCGTAAAGGTCGCATCATGAAAGAAGACGTTCAGGCGTATGTGAAATACGAACTGTCGCGTCCTAAAGCGACTGCTGCAACTTCTGTTGGTTCAGGTAACGGCGGTGGTCTGCAAGTGATTGCAGCACCTAAAGTTGATTTCAGTAAGTTTGGTGAAGTGGAAGAAATTCCATTAAGCCGTATCCAGAAGATTTCTGGCCCTAACTTACACCGCAACTGGGTAACTATCCCTCACGTGACTCAGTTCGATGAAGCTGATATCACTGAAATGGAAGAGTTCCGCAAGCAGCAAAATGATGTAGCGGCGAAGAAAAAAGCCGATTACAAGATCACGCCTTTAGTGTTTATGCTGAAAGCTGTGGCTAAAACGTTGCAACAGTTCCCTGTGTTCAACTCTAGCTTAAGCTCTGATGGCGAATCACTGATCCAGAAGAAGTATTTCCACATCGGTGTGGCGGTTGATACGCCAAACGGTTTGGTTGTGCCAGTCGTGCGTGACGTGGATAAGAAAGGCATTATCGAGTTATCTCGTGAACTGGCTGATATCTCTATCCGTGCCCGTGATGGCAAGCTGAAATCTGCTGATATGCAAGGTAGCTGTTTCACCATTTCAAGTTTAGGTGGTATTGGCGGTACGGCGTTTACGCCTATCGTGAACTACCCAGATGTGGCAATTTTAGGTGTGTCTAAATCTGAAATTAAGCCTAAGTGGAATGGTAAAGAGTTCGAACCTAAATTGATGTTGCCGCTGTCACTGTCATACGATCACCGCGTGATCGATGGTGCCATGGCTGCACGTTTTAGTGTGACGCTGTCAGGAATTCTGTCCGATATTCGTACTTTGGTTCTGTAAGCATATAAGGCTGCTCATCTTGAGCAGCCTTTTGTTTATTGTGATCAGTATCAAACACAGGTTAAAATGCGCCCACCTTACGCGCTGGCGCATTTTCGGTTGGCAGGATAGCTCCTCCAACGGATTGAATGAGAATTAGAGGAAAACATGAGTAACGAAATCAAAACTCAGGTAGTGGTATTAGGTGCAGGTCCTGCAGGTTATTCTGCGGCTTTCCGTGCTGCTGACTTAGGTCTGGAAACCATCATAGTTGAACGTTTTAGCACTTTAGGTGGCGTGTGTCTTAACGTGGGTTGTATCCCATCTAAAGCCTTACTGCACGTTGCTAAAGTTATCGAAGAAGCCAAAGCGGTTGCCGCTCACGGTGTGGTCTTCGGCGAGCCAACTATCGATTTAGATAAGTTACGTGGCTTTAAAGAAAAAGTCATTGGCCAATTAACAGGCGGATTGGGCGGCATGTCCAAAATGCGTAAAGTTAACGTGGTTAACGGTTTTGGTAAATTCACTGGCCCTAACACGCTAGAAGTGACTGCTGAAGATGGCACTGTGACTAAAGTGACTTTCGAGCAAGCGATCATTGCTGCGGGTTCTCGCCCAATCAAACTGCCATTTATTCCGCATGAAGATCCACGTATTTGGGATTCGACTGACGCATTAGAACTGAAAGAAGTTCCAGGCAAGTTGTTAGTGATGGGCGGCGGTATTATCGGTCTAGAAATGGGTACTGTGTACGCTTCTTTAGGCAGCCAAATCGACGTGGTTGAGATGTTCGACCAAGTGATCCCTGCGGCTGATAAAGATGTGGTTCGCGTATTTACTAAGCAAATCAAGAAGAAATTCAACCTGATCCTTGAAACTAAAGTCACAGCGGTCGAAGCCCGTGAAGACGGTATTTATGTTTCTATGGAAGGTAAGAGCGCACCAACTGAAGCCGTTCGTTACGATGCCGTATTAGTGGCTATTGGCCGTGCACCTAATGGTAAGTCGTTAGATGCTGAAAAAGCAGGTGTTAACGTTGATGAGCGTGGCTTTATCAAGGTTGATAAGCAACTGCGTACTAACGTACCGCACATCTATGCTATCGGCGACATCGTTGGTCAACCTATGTTGGCTCACAAAGGCGTGCACGAAGGCCATGTAGCGGCTGAAGTTATCGCTGGCATGAAGCACTACTTCGATCCAAAAGTCATCCCATCAATTGCTTATACTGACCCTGAAGTCGCTTGGGTTGGTCTGACTGAGAAAGAAGCGAAAGAGCAAGGTATTGCTTACGAAACCGCAACTTTCCCATGGGCTGCAAGTGGTCGTGCGATTGCGTCAGATTGTTCTGAAGGTATGACTAAGCTGATTTTCGACAAAGACACTCACCGCGTGATCGGTGGTGCTATTGTGGGTGTTAACGGCGGCGAGCTGTTAGGTGAAATCGGTCTAGCGATTGAAATGGGTTGTGATGCTGAAGATTTAGCATTAACCATTCACGCTCACCCAACACTGCACGAATCAGTAGGCTTAGCGGCTGAAATGTACGAAGGTTCTATTACTGATTTGCCAAACCCAAAGGCAAAGAAAAAGTAATTTAGCTGTCGATTAAAAAAGCGCTCACTTGAGCGCTTTTTTATTGCCTGTATTTTTTTGTAACTTTTATGTAAACAAGCGGATGAATTGAAGGGATTGAGCTGCTACAGTACAGTTATACCCAAGCGACTTCAAAATACGAGTTTCAGAGCGCCCAGGGTGCTTCAATTCAAGGCGCATCAATGAAAAAATGTGGCCACCTTTTGAATTGATGCAACACGGAAGTGGAGTGCCCTGGGTGCTCCGTCCCGGCGGGTTTTAACGCACTTTATGCGGTGTTGGCTATTTTTGACTTAGCCCACTAGGCCTGCAAATAGCCGTCTTGCCTAAAGTGCGTTAAATTCCCGCTGAATGCTGCATTTTGAGGTGGTTTGGGTATATGTATGAAGTAAGTTGTCACATGCAAACAAAAATAATTAGAACAATTCTGACATGTTTCATCCTTTCACTGATTAGCGTCCATTCGGCTTGGGCGGGCGGCTTTGTGCAGCGTGTTTTTACCGATAGAGACGGTTTAGCTGTCACCAGCATCCGAGGTTTAGCCTTAGATGACTACGGTTTTGTATGGGCAGCGACTGAGCAGGGCTTGTATCGGGTCAGTAATTCTAAGGTGCGGCGCATTGATAAAATTGGCACGGAATCACGGCTTGCGGATGACTTTTTAACGACAGTGGTGAACATCGACCGAGACAAGTTATTGGTCAGCACTAATGCCGCGATTTACCTTTACGATATAGTACAAAATCAATTTACCGCGTTTGGTTCTCCCTATTTATTCCCGCAGTTTCCAGGTGGTGCGCTGATATCGGCAGCCCGCAAGAATAGTCAAACATGGCGATTATTAATTGATAATGGTCAGATCTATGAGTTTTCCCCTTCAAAGTCAGAACTTCGCCTTATCACCCAATTAGCTGTTAATCGCGACCTTCCTTGGCGCAAGTTATTACTTATGCCCAATGGACACATGTTGGTTGCGGGGCAGTTACAACTAGAGCTCCTCGATAACAAGGGCGAACGGCTGTTCCAATACCCTTGGACCGAATCTATGGGCAGTATTCTTGATATGTTGGAGGATACTCAACATAGGATCTGGATTGCGACAGGGCGTGGCGTTTATCAATTAGATCAAATCGCTCATCAAATTACACCTGTGCCAGAATTACCCGATTGGAGCACAGCGATCATTGAAGATGCTAAAGGGTATTTGTGGTTTGCCAGCCGTATTGGCTTGTTAAAATGGTCGCCTGAGACGCGGTTGATTGAGAATTATCAGCAAGAGTTGAAGGCTGAGGCCAACATGGAAACGCTGAAAGCCATGTTGTTTGATGATGCAGGCTTGATGTGGGTTGGAGGCTCTGGTGATGGATTGGCATTGTTAGCGTCACAGCCTGATTTCATTCTTGATACTTATGCGGCAGATGAACCCTATCAGCTGAGCGATGCCATGACTTGGTCTGTACATGCCAGTGATGAAGGGGTTTGGCTCGGTTCTTCCAGTTTAGATTTTGTTGCTAAGGGCAGTAAAAAAGCGGTTAACATTCCGATTGAGGGGTTTAATCCCCACGAAAGTATTTATGATATTAGTGAGTTTGAGGACCATTATTTACTTATCTCAACAACCAGTGGTCTTTTTGTTATTGATAAAGAGACCTTGCAAGGAAGTAGTTTTTCTAAATGGACTCACGGTCAGGATGACTTTAAAAATAAGCTCATATATAAAACTTATCGGGATCCCAAACTGAAAGGACGCGTCTGGATTGCGACTACCACGGGACTCTATTTTTGGGAAATGGGACTTTATGAGCCCCAGCCATTTGATATTGATAAGTCATCGAACGAATTTGATGGCCCCAAGCGGCCAGTGATCCGCACGATTTATCGTACCTCAGACGGTCGTCTTTGGGTTGGCGGTAAAAAAGTCTTTGGTTACATAGACAGTCAAAACGAGTTTCATGATCAACGGCACTTATTTAATGCTTTTGCGGCACAACCAACGATTAGCCATATTGAAGAAATGTCCCCGGGAATTATCTGGTTTGGTTCCTATGAAAAAGGTTTGTTTGAATATCAGCAGCAGACGGAATCGTTAGTTTCACTGACTTCCGAATGGCAATTAAATTGTAGTTCAGTGTTTTTTATTCAAAAGACCCCTAAGTCAAATCTTGTGGGTTGTGCTGATTCTTTGATTCGTCAGGATATTCAAACGGGCAATATCGCCATGTTTAATCAACTCGATGGTTTGATTTCCGATGAAATGAACGAGGGCGCTTATTTTTATTCGCCAAAAACAGGCTTTTACTTAGGAACACCTGAAGGTGTGATGCGACTCGATGTCAATAGGCTGGTCAATCGTATAACCGATGACCATGTGATGCTTGAATCTGTCTCTGTGTACTATAACAACACGACAGAAGTATCCTTGTTGCCGCGTAACCTGATGACCATCAAACCCGATGCGAATATGGTGAGTTTTCAAATCACTAACTTAGATTACCTCGATGATTCGCCAATCCAATTTAAATACCGATTACGCTATCAGGATGAAGATAGCCATTATGTCTTGTTGCAGGGGGAATCTCAGATCAACCTCGCAGGATTAGCTGCGGGGGGTTATGTTTTAGATATTTTGAGTCAAGTTAATGGGATATGGTCAGATAAGCCGTTCTCTTATCCTTTTTATGTTGAGCACTGAAGGATCCCCTCATAAATCAGCCATAGCATAGCCATATTTGAGCAACTGATTGGCGAATAATACCCAGGCCGCCAGCAATTCTTTCTCCGTGATTTGATAATCAGGCCGCCTGAGTACCTCCAATCCCAAGCGAATCGTTGAGAGTACCGTTCGATGCCCAATGGTATTGGCCTGAAAATGCTTATCCCAGCCCTGTTGCTGTGCGTGTAAACCAACTAGCCACAACAGGCATTGAACCATC
>NZ_JAKKRV010000019.1:0-93710 GCF_025653985.1 Shewanella sp. SM69 | reverse complement strand
TTCATCCAATCGCGGAAGGCCCGAAGGTCCCCTCCTTTCCCCCGTAGGGCGTATGCGGTATTAGCAGTCGTTTCCAACTGTTATCCCCCTCGACTGGGCAGATCCCTAGGCATTACTCACCCGTCCGCCGCTCGCCACCTCAGGAGTAAACTCCCTTGTGCTGCCGCTCGACTTGCATGTGTTAGGCCTGCCGCCAGCGTTCAATCTGAGCCATGATCAAACTCTTCAATTAAAGTTTTGTTGCTTCCGCCTTGCGACTTCAGCGGCTCAATGAATTCTGATTTTTTGTTTCTAACTAAAGAAACAAACTGTACATATTATTATGAACACTCAATCACCCTTCCCGTTAAGGAGAATGACTTGAAAACATTGATTTAAATTTTTGACTGCTAACCCGAAGGTTAAGCAGTTTCGATTAACTCAACACCTGTGAGTGTCCACACAGATTTCTTGTTTTATCTTGTTAAAGAGCGTTGACCACATACCGTTGCCGGCGGGTCGTGCTGATGCTTCATCAGCTCAGGGTCGTGCATTTTACGCATTTCCCGTTTCGCGTCAAGGAGTTTTTTACAACTTCTTGCTGCGCTTGAATTAAGTGCTTAAAAGCGACTCAATTCAACCTAACACGTCAGGCTGCTTAACGCCGTCTGCCGTGTCAATGGATGCGCATTATAGGGAGATTGAGAAAGTCCGCAAGGGCTTTTTGTAGGAAAATAACGATTAATGGTTTAGACGTTTACTTATCAAACGATACGTATAAAAAAGGGGCTAAAAAGCCCCTTTATCTCGATTAAGTCTGGCAATCTATATGAGTCACGCTCAGCTAGATCATCATAAATACTGTTATCTATGGACTAAAGAAGCGAGATTCTTGCTCAACTTCGACTTCTTCACCGTCGATATGAGTTTTCACTTTTATCTCGATATTAGTAACTGAACTAGACAGCTCAACCGGATCGATACCGACACTAATAGGGAGAGTTAACACTTCACCACCCGCAATAGTGACCGAAGTTGGACCGTACCATTTATAGTTGTCTAATCCTTCGACACTCATAGTGTATTCGTGGGATTGCTCTGTCTTATTAAGAATCTTCAAGGTGAAGGTGTTTTCAATCAAACCTTGATTGTTCTCTCTATAGAGCTGGTTGCGGTCACGAATGATGTCCATACGCACAGGTGCTATGGTCGCACTGGAGTATATAAAGACTAATATCATCGCTATCAGTACCACGCCATAACCGACAAGTTTAGGTCGCAGCACTTTTTGCTTAATTCCTTCTAACTTGTTCTCGGTGGTATAACTGATAAGCCCTTTTTCATACCCCATACGATCCATGGTTTGATCGCAGGCATCGATACAAGCGCCGCAGTTAATACACTCATATTGCAGACCATTACGAATGTCGATTCCCGTAGGACATACCTGCACACACAAGTCACAGTCGATACAGTCGCCAAGCCCTAGCTCTTTAGGGTCATCTTTGCGTGAGCGCGGACCACGGGTCTCACCACGTTGAGTATCGTAACCCACGATAAAAGTATTCTTATCGAACATGGCCGCTTGGAAACGAGCATAAGGGCACATGTGGATACACATGATTTCACGCATCCAACCCGCATTGCCGTATGTGGCAAGTGTAAAGAACACGACCCAGAAGTAGATACCGCCAGAAGCATTAAGTGTAAATACATCGACATAGACTTCACGACTTGGCACAAAATAGGACACAAAGGTCATCGCCGTCATCAGTGAGAGCAATAGCCAGGCCGTATGTTTTGCCGTTTTACGCCAGAGTTTGTCAAAGCTCCATGGCATTTGATCTAACTTAATGCGTTTATTGCGTGCGCCTTCAAGTTTTTCCTCGAACCAGATGAACATAAAGGTCCATACTGTTTGGGGGCAAGTGTATCCACACCAAACACGGCCAAGATAGGTGGTCACAAAAAACAGAGCGAAGGCAGCGATCATAAACAACGCTGCAAGCAAGGTGAGGTCCTGCGGCCAAATCGTTAAACCGAAGACGTGAAACTTTTGTTCGCCCAAGTTAAACCATACGGCTTGACGGTCGCCCCAAGGGATCCAAGGTAAAAGCAGGAAAAATAACATGGCGATCCAGCCCATGCGGCGACGTACGCTACTCCACAAACCGTCTATGGCTCGGACATAAATCCGATTACGAGGATTAAAGCGATCAGCTTTACTCGCATCTGGCTGGTGAATCTTAATTCGATTGGTTTTCGAATAGTCCTTGTTGTTAGATTCTGAGTTCATCGTTACAGCCTTTTACTGCTTTAATATTGGACGAAAACTAGCTTATTATACCCATATTCTTAATGGTTATTCACTTATGTTGGACTAAAAGATGAAAGGTTGGATCATATTGGCGCTACTCGCGGGAGCTTTATATTACTTATACACAGAAACAGATAAATTAGATGTTCCTATTGCAAAGACTGAGGCGATGATCAAAGAAATAGAGAATAAAGTTGACTCTATGACAGGAACAAAAATTATTAAAATCGACCATAAACTGGCTAAGGTAAGAACCGACATAATAGAACGTTTATCCACATTAGAACTCGAAGCCTTCAATCAAATTCCAATGACACCCGAGTCTATTGCCGACTTTAAGGCTAACTATTGCGGTACTATGGCACCTCAACATCCAGTGTTTAGCAAAGATAATCAGCTTTATCTATGTGATCACCTTTAATCATTACAGACTCATAGGCAAACGGGATTTTGCTATATAGCGCTAAGGTTTAGACTTAGGTGATTGACCTTATATATGATTCCGCCTAGCCTTTGAGGCATTACAGCATAAAGGCCTATGAATCATGACCCAACAAGTATCAGACATTTTTGATCCCACCCTATGGGATGAAGTCAGTGGATTTCATTTCGACGATATTACTTACCACAGAGCCAAAGCGCACGGCACAGTACGCATTGCCATTAATCGCCCAGAGTGCCGTAACGCCTTCCGACCTAAAACCGTTGATGAATTATTTATCGCACTCGACCATGCACGCCAATGGTCTGATGTGGGTTGCGTACTGCTTACGGGTAACGGTCCTTCGGCAAAAGATGGTGGCTGGGCGTTCTGTTCGGGTGGCGATCAACGTATTCGCGGCAAAGATGGCTATAAATATGAAGGCGCCGAAGAAGGTAAGGCCGATCAAGCCAGAATGGGCCGCTTACATATATTAGAAGTACAACGCCTGATCCGCTTTATGCCTAAAGTGGTCATCGCCGTTGTGCCGGGCTGGGCGGTGGGTGGCGGCCATAGTTTACACGTAGTGTGCGACTTAACCTTAGCCTCGAAAGAACACGCAATATTTAAACAAACCGATCCCGATGTTGCGAGCTTCGACTCAGGTTACGGCAGTGCTTATCTCGCCAAGATGATAGGTCAAAAACGTGCCCGCGAAATCTTCTTCTGCGGATTTAACTACAGCGCTGATGAAGCCTTCGACATGGGTATGGTTAATAAATCCGTTCCCCATGCAGAGCTAGAAACCGAAGCATTAATGTGGGCGAAAGAGATTAACTCTAAATCACCTACGGCTATGCGTATGCTTAAATACGGCTTCAACATGACTGATGATGGTATGGTCGGTCAGCAATTATTTGCCGGTGAAGCGACGCGTTTAGCCTATGCGAGCGCCGAAGCACAGGAAGGACGCGATGCCTTCCTCGAAAAACGCGATCAAGATTTTTCAGCCTTCCCTTGGCACTACTAATTTTAGAATTGTATTAATTTACGTTTAAATGCTCAAAGCCCTCCATCGTGAGGGCTTTATGTTTTTTACAACGGATAAATAGATAAAACCGTTTAAACTAATCTGAAAACACGGCTTTTAATTTTAATGAGAATTGTTATCATCTAAGCATTCCCGCTGGGAGCCTATTTAGAGGACAAGATCATGACTAAGACACTCACTTTTGCTGTACTGCATTTTAGCGTCGCTTTTACCATAACCTATTTATTAACTGGCAGCGTAGTCGTCGGTGGCGCAGTAGCCTTAGTAGAACCCGCGATTAACACTGTAGTGTTTTACTTCCATGACAAAGTGTGGAAACGCATTGAGGCAAAAAAGCAGCACGAGCTAGATGCCATTCCAGCATAGAAAGTTAAGCCACCAGCATTTGCTATTACTGTAAGTTAATCGTCATTTTGTCGTGAATCTAAATGAAAAAACCGCCAATAAAGGCGGTTTTCATTTAAATATCTCTATTTATTCTACTGTTACAGACTTTGCCAAGTTACGTGGTTGATCCACGTCGGTACCTTTGATTAATGCAACATGGTACGACAATAGCTGTAAAGGAATAGTGTAGATCAGTGGCGCCATAAAGATGTCACAGTGTGGCACAGGGATCACTTTCATCGTGTCATCCGACTCGAACTCGGCATCTACATCGGCAAACACATACATTAAGCCGCCACGGGCACGCACTTCTTCAACATTCGATTTCAGTTTTTCGAGCAATTCATTGTTTGGCGCAACGACAATCACTGGCATATCGGCATCGATAAGCGCTAGTGGGCCGTGTTTTAATTCGCCAGAGGCATAAGCTTCAGCATGAATATAAGAAATCTCTTTCAGCTTTAACGCGCCTTCCATCGCAATCGGATATTGATCGCCACGGCCAAGGAATAATGCATGGTGTTTATCGGCAAAATCTTCAGCCAGTTCAGCAATCGCAGCATCTAAACCTAAAGCTTGTTCCACTTTTGCTGGCATAGATTGTAGGCTTTGAGTAATTTGGGCCTGCATTTGATCAGACATACCATTGTGGCGACCGATCACCGCAGTCAACATTAACAAGCCAGCAAGCTGAACTGTGAAAGCTTTAGTCGATGCCACGCCAATCTCTGCGCCTGCTTTCATCATGTAAGCCATGTCAGATTCGCGAACCAGTGATGAACCTGGCGCATTACAAATCGTCAATGTGGCTTTGTAACCCATTTCTTTCGCTAAGCGCATGGCCGCTAAGGTATCGGCAGTTTCACCCGATTGTGAAATCGTCACCAACAGGCTATTTGGGAATAAGTGCGACTTGCGATAACGGAATTCAGAGGCAATTTCGACGTTACAAGACACACCAGCCCAATCTTCTAACCAGTAACGTGCCGCCATGCCCGCATGGTAACTAGTACCACAGGCGATGATTTGCACATGTTTGATATCTTTTAAAAACTCAGCAGCGTTGTCACCAAAAGCCGTGTCTAGCACTTGCTTATTAGCAATACGACCTTCAATTGTGCGCGTCAGTGCCAATGGCTGCTCGTAAATTTCTTTAAGCATATAGTGGCGATATTCGCCTTTGTCACCGGCATCGTGGGTAATTTCAGATTCTTTGACTTCACGCTCAACGGCATTACCGTTTAAGTCGAAAATACTCACGCTGCGACGGGTCACTTCGGCCACATCACCTTCTTCTAGGAAAGCAAATGAGCGAGTGACGGGTAATAAGGCGAGTTGATCTGAAGCGACAAAGTTTTCACCTAGACCAAAACCAATCACCAATGGACTACCAGAGCGAGCAACAACCATACGTTCACTATCACGACGGTCAATAACGACTGTGCCATAGGCGCCTTCGAGTTGTTTAACTGTGGCTTGTACAGCACCAAGTAGAGTGTTATGGGTTTTCAGCTCATGGTGCACTAAGTGACAAATCACTTCGGTATCGGTATCTGAACTAAAGTTGTAACCTAAACCTTTAAGCATTTCGCGCAGTTTATTGTGGTTTTCGATAATACCGTTGTGCACCACGGCAATATCACCTTCCGATAAATGCGGATGAGCATTACGCTCACTCGGCTCACCGTGAGTCGCCCAACGAGTGTGCGCGATACCGGTTCCGCCTGCTAATGGGTCAGTTTCAAGCGCAGCCGACAACTCTTGTACTTTGCCAACGCGGCGCGTACGGTTGAGTTCACCATTGTGAATAACGGCAACGCCTGCAGAGTCATATCCGCGATATTCTAAACGGCGTAAGCCTTCTACCAGAATTTCAGCCACATCCCTTTGCGCCACGGCGCCTACGATTCCACACATAGTCTTTACCTATAAATTAAAATGAAGTTGTTAAGCAATTTTGTCTATTGAGCATAGGGCGCTAGCATGACTCGCACGCCCTGATCTGAAATTTGTTTGAGCGCACTCTCGTCGATACGTGAGTCGGTGACCAACACACTGACCTTGGCCCACGGTAACTCTAAGTTAGGGATCCGCTTGCCGATTTTGTCTGAATCGACCATAACGATCACTTCGCGGGAAACTTCGGCCATCACTTTGCTTAGACCTGTTAACTCGTTAAAGGTGGTGGTCCCGCGTTCAAGATCGATACCATCGGCACCGATAAACAGTTGGTCGAAATTATATGAACGCAACACTTGCTCGGCGACTTGACCTTGAAAGGATTCAGAATGCGGGTCCCAAGTGCCACCGGTCATCAATAAGGTGGGCTCGTTTTCGAGTTCATGGATGGCATTTGCAAGGTGTAGCGCATTCGTCATGACCACCAGCCCACGCTTATCGTTCAGCTGTTCAATCAAGCCTGACGTCGTAGTGCCGCTATCGATAATAATGCGATTGTGATCTTTAATCAGCTGCGCGGCGGTTTTCGCAATAGAAAGTTTATTAGGCGCAATTTTAGCAGAGAACTGTTGAGTGACTTCGTCTGGAATCGCCACGGCGCCACCGTAACGGCGCAATAATAAACCCGTTTTCTCAAGCGCGGCGAGATCCTTACGAATTGTCACTTCTGAGGTTTCAAAACGTAACGACAGTTCATCAACGCTCACTTCACCCTGTTCGTTCAATATGGTGATTATGCTGTGGCGACGCTGCTGTGTGTTTCGTTTATTCATAAAACCTTTCAGTTAAGTTTCGATTCGAAAGGTGCATTATAGTGAAACGAAACTTTTTTGCTAGTCATACGAAACACACTTTTGCATGATCCAAGCAATTTTTTTATCTGTCTAGCCAGTCAACTTGGAAATTAGCCCATAAAAAAGCAGTTTATCCTTTAGGGATAAACTGCTTTAAATGGATTAAAAATCCTAATAAGTATTAGAACTTAGCTTCAACTGCAACACTGAAGTTACGGTCTTGGCCAATAGTGACCATATTGTACTGACCACCATCGATATAATCGGTATCGAAGAGGTTTCTCACGTTGGCGCGAAGGCTCACATCTTTGCCCATGATATCCATAGTGTAGGCTGCACCTATATCGAAACGCACATAACCATCTTTAGTAATAGTGTTATCGAGATCGGCAAAACGCTCACCCACATAGATAGCACCGAAGTTCATCGCAAAATTGTCAGTCACTTCGTAACGGGTCCAGATATTGGCCGACCACTCAGGGGCATCAATCGGAGTTTTACCTTCACGGGCATCTCCCGTTTGATACTCTGCATCTAAATACATCATGGAAGAAGTCACAAACCAGCTATCACCGATTTGACCCTGTGCTCCCATTTCAAAGCCACGATGTTTCTGTTCACCACCCTGAGTAGTGATATCGGTATAATCACCAATTGGTGCAGATAATTTCTCTGAAATTGTGATGTTTTCGAGCGTAATATCGAATACCGCTGCGGTTAATAACAGGCTATCGTCAAACAATTCCCACTTAGTACCCAGTTCATATTGAATACCGTATTCTGGCTTTAAATTCAGGCCATCGTTGACATCGAATTTGTTATTTACCGCGCCTTGTGGTGTAAAGCTTTTTGAATAGTTAACGTAAATATTGCCATTACTCATTGGCGAGTAGATCACACCAAACTTAGGCGATACGGCATAGCTATTTTCGCCATAACCATCTTTTTTCTGTTCGTCGTAACGTACACCTGCAAGTAACTTCCATTGTTCATTAAGCGTCATTAAATCCTGCAGGTAGAAACCGTAATACTTATAGGTACTCGCGTTACCTTTGGGTTTTGTGTGGTAATCGAGAGCAGGCTGAGTAATAGGCTGCCCAGGAATAACCGTTTGAGCTGCCCCACGGTGAATTTGTTGCTGATAGAAATAGTCGAGATAGTTAGCCCCAATCAGCAGTTGATGCTGCATTCCCGCCAACGCAAATTCACCAGTGAAATCGGCATAAGCGGTTTTATGCTGCCAATCGTCGTAACGATCGAATGGTTTGATACTATACCCCTTAGTGAATGGGTCTTCAGTATATTGGGGAGCTGAATCAAAACGTTGACGATTAAATTGTTGATCGTTATAGCCGACTTTAACTTTCCAATCATCACTCATCTGCCAAGTTAGATCGGCACCTAAGTTAGAGACTGTGTTATCGGTAAAGGCCCAAGGTGCATCCCATACGGTTTTACGTTCACCGATAACATTACCTTGTTTATCTAACCAACCACCCGCATCTATGCCCGCTTTATCTTGGGTGTGATCGTACTTAACCGATAACAGAACATCATCACTGATATCAAATTCTAAGTTTAAGTAACCCAACCAGCGATCACGCTCTTGGTTTTCATCTGTGGTCGAATATTCACGCCAGTATTTAGTATCTTGCTTCACTAACACGCCGCGATAACGAATGCTTTGTGCGTCGTTTAAACTGCCGCCCGCATCTAGCTGAGCACGGGTTGAACCGTAGCCATCCGTATCAAAACCAAGATCTAACATTGAATCATAGGTCGGTTTTTTAGTGACCATATTAACTAAACCACCAGGGCCAGATTGGCCGTACAACATGCTCGAAGGACCTTTCAATACTTCGACTTGCTGTAAAGTTTCAATTGGTTGTACGTAGTGAGACCATTGTTGATGGCCATTAATAAGATAACCGTTACCCGAATCAATCTCAAAACCACGGATACTGAAGACTTGACGGTTCCAGCGTGTGGTTCCCGCTGTCACACTCGAATCATTAACTAATACTTCCGCTAGATTGGTTGCCAACTGTTCATCAGTCACAAAATCAGGGATAACATTAACTGACTGTGGAGTATCCATTAAGTCGATATCGCCACGCATGGCACCCGATGCACTACCGACTTTATAGTCGTTAAAAGTACGGCCAGTCACATTGATGCGCTCAATATTTTTATCGCTCGCCACTTCTGCAATAACCGGCATAGCCATTAATGCCGAGCCTACAGCTAAACCTATAACTGAATATTTAAATACCATTGCCAACACCTCAAATAGACCTTTCGTCTTAGAATTGCAGGCAATATAAATGAGAAGTGTTTTTATTTTCTCTTCTTTACGAAAATTTACAATTGCGTGTGATAGTGATCAAATTAACTTAAAAACCAACAATTTGCCCATACCACAAAAACATGAAGAAAATCTTAATTATTAAGCATTACTTAATAAAAAGGCTTTTTAGTGCAAAACATTGAACACAATAAAGATAAAAGCGGCACATGGCCGCTTTTTTGACATTAAGTTGAGTTTTAAAACTTACTTTTTAATTTTCACTGGACGTTGCCAACCAGTGAGGTGTTTTTGTTTAACACGAGTGATCACTAACTCATTCTCACCTACATCACGGGTAATCGTTGAACCGGCCCCTAAAGTTGCCCCTTTACCTATGGTCACTGGAGCCACCAACTGAGTGTCAGAGCCGACAAAGACGTTATCTTCGATAACAGTAAGATGCTTATTCGCGCCATCATAGTTGCAGGTAATAGTACCAGCACCAATGTTGACGCCATCACCAATGATGGCATCGCCTAAATAGGCTAAGTGCCCTGCTTTTGATCCCACGCCAATCACCGCTTTTTTCACTTCAACAAAGTTGCCTATATGTGCATCTTGCTTAAGCTCTGCGCCGGGACGTAAACGTGCAAATGGGCCAGCACTGGCAGCAACGCCAAGCATAGCACCTTCGATAATAGAGTAAGGCTTGATCTCAGCATCATCGGCAATCTCGCAATCAATTAAAATCGCGCCTGCGCCAATTGTGACATTATTACCCAAGGTCACTTTGCCTTCGAATATCACGTTGATATCGATCATCACATCCATACCAACAGTGACTTCACCACGGATATCGATACGGCTTGGGTCGCGAAGGTTCGCCCCCGCCAACATGAGCTTTTCGGCTTCACGAGCTTGGTAAGCACGTTCAAGTTGCGCTAATTGCACGCGATTATTGGCGCCTTCCACTTCAATGGCCGATTGTGGCTGAGCAGTATCAATAACAACGCCATCAGCGTGCGCCATAGCAATAATATCCGTTAGATAATATTCGCCTTGAGCATTATTGTTCGATAAACGGCTCAACCAAGTTTTAAGTTGTTTACCCGGAACCGCCATGATGCCAGTGTTAATTTCGTTGATCAGCAACTGTTCTGCTGTCGCATCTTTTTGCTCAATAATTCCAATGACTTTTCCTTGCTCACGGACAATACGGCCATAACCCATAGGATTCGCTAAATTCACTGTTAAAATAGCAACGCCATTTTCAGGACGGGCGGCGAGTAATGCTTCGAGAGTTGATGTTTGGATCAACGGCACATCGCCATAAAGAATAAGCACTGTATCGCTGTCGGCGATATGTGGGCTAGCCTGTGCAACCGCATGACCTGTGCCTAATTGCTCGGTTTGCAATACCCAGTTAAGTTGCTGCTCACCCAAACAGGCTTGTAGCTTGTCGGCGCCATAACCATAGACTAACTGAATAGAGTCACTGCCAACTCTATTAGCGGTATCGATGACATGTTGCACCATGCTCTTATGGGCGATGGGATGTAATACCTTAGGAAGATCAGAGCGCATCCGTGTTCCCTTGCCAGCCGCTAAGATCACTACATTTAATGCCATTACCATATCCTTGAACAAATACCCAAGAGGGTGAAAAATTACGGTCGTATACCAATCACATTAAATATCTAATCAGTTCAGAGCCTCACAGGCATCTCAATCCAAGGCGCATTGACGCAGAAATGGTTATTCCCTTTTAAATCAATGCAACACGGGAGTGGGATGCCTGTGAGGCTCCCAAAGGGCGGGTTTCAACGCGCTTCATACTGCGTTCAAGGCTTTCGACAGAGCACCACTATGCCTTCAAGCCTTCGCCTTGTCTAAAGCGCGTTGAACTCCCGCTGAATGAACAGATATTTAATACGATTGGTATTAGTGGCGCAATTTTAACGGAAAGCACATCGAAAAGCGAAGTAGATAGCGATGCTAGTCAATCAAAGGCATTCAAGAATGCCAATCTATCCCATTTTTAGACACAAAAAAGGCGACCCTATGGTCGCCTTTTTTCACAAACAATAACCTTATCTGGCAATGTTTTTCTTGATGGTTTCAACAACACGTAATTGAGCCATAGCCTTAGCTAACTCAACCATAGCCGCGTCATAATTGAAGTCAGCGCCAGCAGTTGCCATATGGGCTTCTGCACGACGCTTAGCTTCTAATGCCGCTTGCTCATCAATATCTTTGGCACGCATAACCACATCAGCCAATACGGAGACAGAAGAAGGCTGCACTTCCAGAATACCACCTGAAAGGTAAAACACTTCTTCACTGCCGTCTTGCTTGACGATGCGCGCCATGCCAGGTTTGATATAACTAAGCAAAGGAGCGTGGCCATGCATTATGCCCAACTCACCTTCAGAACCAGTCACTTGCAGCGAAGCTACGCGACCAGAGAAGATTTTGCTCTCTGCGCTTACAATATCAAGATGTACTGTCATGGCTGCCATCCCGTTCTCCTTAAAAAACTAAGTATTACTACCTAGTTATTTCTTTTTGTTCGCTTTCTCGATAACTTCATCGATTGAGCCAACCATGTAGAACGCTTGTTCTGGCAGGTGATCAAACTCACCGTTCAAAATACCCTTAAAGCCACGGATAGTGTCTTTCAGAGAAACGTACTTACCAGGAGATCCAGTAAAGACTTCTGCTACGAAGAAAGGCTGAGATAAGAAACGCTCAATCTTACGAGCACGGAATACGACAGTCTTGTCTTCATCAGACAATTCATCCATACCCAGAATCGCAATAATGTCTTTCAGCTCTTTGTAACGTTGCAGTACAGTTTGCACGCCGTTAGCAACGTCATAATGCTCTTGGCCAACAACCAATGGATCTAATTGACGTGAAGTCGAATCCAATGGGTCAACCGCTGGGTAAATACCCAGAGAAGCAATTTGACGTGACAGTACAACAGTCGCATCTAAGTGAGCGAAGGTTGTTGCTGGTGACGGATCGGTCAAGTCATCCGCAGGTACGTATACCGCTTGTACAGAAGTAATAGAACCCGTCTTAGTTGAAGTGATACGCTCTTGCAGAACGCCCATCTCTTCAGCCAATGTTGGTTGATAACCTACCGCAGAAGGCATACGACCTAACAGTGCAGATACTTCAGTACCGGCTAAGGTATAACGATAGATGTTGTCAACGAACAACAGTACGTCACGACCTTCGTCACGGAACTTCTCTGCCATAGTCAGACCAGACAGTGCAACACGCAAACGGTTACCTGGAGGCTCGTTCATCTGACCATAAACCATGGCCACTTTGTCGAGAACGCCAGAATCTTTCATCTCGTAGTAGAAGTCGTTACCTTCACGAGTACGTTCACCTACACCGGCAAATACAGAAAGACCCGAGTGGGCTTTAGCGATGTTGTTAATCAGTTCCATCATGTTAACTGTTTTACCAACACCCGCACCACCGAACAAACCGACTTTACCGCCCTTAGCGAATGGACAAACAAGGTCGATAACCTTGATGCCAGTCTCTAACAGTTCAGTAGAGCTTGATTGATCTTCGTATGAAGGAGCTGTACGGTGAATGACATAACGCTCTTCTTCACCGATTGGACCCGCTTCATCAATAGGCTCGCCTAATACGTTCATGATACGGCCAAGAGTGGCGGTACCAACAGGAACAGTAATAGGTGAACCTGAGTTTACTACTTCAAGACCACGACGCAGACCGTCAGAAGAACCCATAGCGATGGTACGAACTACACCACCACCTAGCTGTTGCTGAACTTCCAGCACCAAACCATTACACGGGCCTTCACCTACGATTTTCAGAGCGTCATATACTTGAGGTACGGCATCTTGTGGGAACTCTACGTCCACAACCGCGCCAATCACTTGGACAACAGTACCTGTGCTCATGATTAATCCTCTAAAACTTGTATTCGTTACCTAACCTAAACCGCAGAGGCACCAGAAACAATTTCCGACAGTTCCTGCGTAATCGCAGCCTGACGGGCCTTGTTATAGACCAGTTGCAAGTCGTTGATAAGCTCACCAGCGTTGTCTGTTGCCGACTTCATTGCCACCATACGGGCAGCTTGTTCAGAGGCAATGTTTTCAACAACACCTTGGTAAACCTGAGATTCTACATAACGGACCAATAAAGTATCCAAAAGTGCTTTTGGATCTGGCTCGTAGATATAATCCCAACGATGAGCAGTTTCATCATCTTCTGATTTAGGCAAAGGTAGCAGCTGCTCGATCACAGGAGTCTGCGTCATAGTATTCACAAATTTGTTAAATACCACGTACAGACGATCCAGCTTGCCTTCGTTGTAAGCTTCTAGCATGACACCGACTGTCCCGATCAAGTCAGCGAGCTTTGGAGCATCGCCTAAACCTGAAGCGTGAGCAGACACTTGTCCACCGAAGTTTTTGAAAAACTGCACACTACGTGCACCGATAGGGCAAAATTCAAATTCTGCACCTTGGGCTTTCCAGCTTTTCACGTCTGCAATAACCTTTTTGAAAAGGTTAACGTTCAGACCACCACAAAGGCCACGGTCGGTTGCTACAACAATGTAACCAACCCGCTTAGCCTCTCTCACCTCCAAATAGGGGTGTTTATACTCGAGAGAACCTTGCGCGACGTGACCGATCACCTTACGCATGCTTTCCGCATATGGACGGCTCGCAGCCATGCGTTCCTGCGCTCTGCGCATTTTGCTGGCTGCCACCATTTCCATGGCGGACGTGATCTTCTGAGTGTTTTTCACACTCGCGATCTTGGTTTTAATCTCTTTAGCGCCGGCCATCTCTACTCTCCAATCTGGACCTGAGGTGTCTTAAGACACCTCTATCATTGTTACCAGGTTTGGGTTGCTACGAACTTGTCGAGGCCAGCTTTTAATTCAGCTTCGATATCAGCGCTATAATCGCCAGTATCATTGATAAGCTTCATTAAAGGAGCATGCTCGCTGTTCATGAACGAGAGCAGAGCGGCTTCGAAATTACCGACCTTATTCAGCTCAACACTCTTCAGGTAACCTTTTTCAGCTGAGAAAATAGACACAGCTTGAGCGGCTACGCTCATAGGAGCATATTGCTTTTGCTTCATCAGTTCGGTAACACGCACACCATGCTCAAGCTGAGCACGTGTTGCATCGTCAAGATCAGATGCAAATTGCGAGAACGCAGCAAGCTCACGATACTGTGCTAGTGCGGTACGAATACCACCAGACAGTTTCTTGATGATCTTAGTCTGAGCCGCACCACCAACACGAGAAACAGAAATACCTGGGTTAACCGCTGGACGTAGGCCAGAGTTAAACAGATCGGTCTCAAGGAAGATCTGACCATCGGTAATAGAAATTACGTTGGTCGGTACGAATGCAGAAACGTCACCCGCTTGCGTTTCAATAATCGGCAGCGCGGTTAAAGAACCAGTTTTGCCAGTTACTGCACCTTTAGTGAACTTTTCTACATAAATCGCGTTAACGCGTGATGCACGCTCTAATAAACGTGAGTGTAGATAGAATACGTCACCTGGGTAAGCTTCACGGCCTGGTGGACGCTTGAGCAGTAACGAAATTTGACGATAAGCAACTGCTTGCTTAGACAAATCATCGTATACGATCAAAGAATCTTCACCGCGGTCACGGAAGTATTCACCCATAGAACAACCAGAATATGGCGCTAAGTATTGTAGAGCAGCGGCTTCAGAAGCAGTTGCAACAACAACGATAGTGTTAGCTAAAGCACCGTGTTCTTCTAGCTTGCGTACTACGTTAGCGATAGTAGAAGCCTTTTGGCCAATCGCGACGTACACACATTTAATGCCAGAATTTTTCTGGTTGATAATTGCGTCGATCGCCATTGCTGTTTTACCAGTTTGACGGTCGCCAATGATCAATTCACGCTGGCCACGACCGATAGGGATCATGGCATCAACGGCTTTATAACCAGTTTGAACTGGTTGATCAACAGACTGACGCTCAATAACACCTGGTGCGATAACTTCAATTGGCGAGAAACCATCGTTATCGATAGGTCCTTTACCGTCAATTGGCTCACCTAGAGTGTTAACAACGCGGCCAAGAAGACCGCGGCCAACTGGAACTTCCAGAATACGGCCAGTCGTTTTCACTTTTACGCCTTCTGCTAAATCAGCATAAGGACCCATTACTACGGCACCGACAGAATCACGTTCAAGGTTCAACGCGATTGCAAAACGGTTACCAGGCAGTTCGATCATCTCACCTTGCATCACGTCGGCTAGGCCGTGGATGCGGATGATGCCGTCACTTACCGCAACGATAGTACCTTCGTTACGAGATTCGCTAACGACTTCGAACTGCTCGATCCGCTGCTTAATCAGATCGCTGATTTCAGTGGAATTCAGTTGCATGCTCAAACTCCCAATTACGACTGCAGCTTATCAGACAGACGCGATAACTTACCGCGGACCGAGCCATCGATGACTAGGTCTCCTGTCTTAATGATTACACCGGCGATGAGCGCGGCGTCAGTGCTACAATTCAGCTTAACTTTGCGTGCGAGACGTTTCTCTAAAGAAATACTAATCTGCTGTTGTTGTTCAGAGCTCAACTCAGTTGCAGAAACCACATCGGCTTCTACTTCTTTTGCCCACTCATTACGGTATTCAGTAAATAACTGAGATACAGCAGGTAGCACCTTTAAGCGACCGTTTTCAGCCATTACCTTTATCAGGTTCTGACCTTGCACATTGACTTGCTCACCACACACACTAATAAAGAGTGCTGCGAGCTTAGTGCTGGCTAAAGAGCCAGCTAACAGTGGTTGCATGGTTTCGTTTTCACTCACCAATGCGGCAAACGTGAGCATTTCAGCCCAAGAATCCACTGCATCTTGTTCAATAGCAAAGTCAAAAGCTGCCTTTGCGTAAGGGCGAGCGATGGTGGTTAATTCAGCCATAACTCAACTCCCTTATCAAATTTCAGCGACTAGTTTATTAACTATGTCACTGTGGGCGGCTGGATCAATAGAACGCTCAAGGATCTTCTCAGCACCCATGATGGCAAGAGTAGCAACCTGCTTACGCAGATCCTCTTTGACGCGATTACGTTCAGCTTCAATTTCTGCTTTACCCTGAGCGATGATTTTAGCACGCTCAGCGTCTGCTTCGGTTTTGGCTTCTTCAACTATTTGAGCTTTACGCTTGTTAGCTTGCTCAATAATTTCATTAGCCGTTACCTTGGCTTCTTTTAGTTGGTCAGTCGCTTTCGCTTGTGCCAACTCCAGGTCTTTTACCGCACGATCAGCATCAGCTAGACCGTCAGCAATCCTTTTTTGGCGCTCTTCGATGGCATTCATCAAAGGGGGCCATACAAACTTCATGCAAAACCACACGAAGATGATAAAGGCGACCGTCTGACCGATTAGGGTAGCGTTGAAATTCACAACAGCCTCCTATTTAGAGTTAAGACAGAAGCGTTTTTTACAGCATTGCACCCAGTGGGTTGGTAAATAGCATAAATAATGCGATACCAACACCGATCATAGTTACGGCGTCAAGAAGACCCGCTACGATGAACATTTTAACTTGTAGCATAGGAGCCATTTCTGGTTGACGCGCAGCGCCTTCCAAGAACTTACCGCCTAATAAGCCGAAACCGATTGCAGTACCAAGAGCACCCATACCAATCAGCAGAGCAACAGCGATAGCTGTCATGCCTAAAATCGTTTCCATCTGTATCTCCAGTATCTAAATCTATATTAGTTGATGATTTAGTTTAAAATTTCTTCAGCAATCCTTAATGATCTTCATGCGCCATGCTTAAATAAACAATGGTCAACATCATGAAGATAAACGCCTGCAGCGTGATAACCAAAATGTGGAATATTAACCAGCCCAGTTGCAGAGTCACACCTAGGGTAGATAATAACAAGTTGGTACCATACATCAGCGCAATAAGGATGAAGATCAACTCACCTGCGTACAAGTTACCAAAGAGTCGCAATGCCAATGAAATTGGCTTAGCAATCAAAGTAACAGTCTCTAATAGGAGGTTGACGGGTATCATTGCCTTATGGTTAAAGGGCTGTAGTGTCAATTCTTTAACAAACCCAGACACACCTTTGACCTTAATGCTGTAAAAAATAATCAGCACGAACACACCAATAGCTAAGCTAAAGGTAATGTTAACGTCAGTCGTCGGAACCGCTTTTAGATAGGGAATACCCATTAAACTTGCTGCGTGAGGCAGCCAATCTACAGGGATCATATCCATGAAGTTCATCATGAATACCCATACAAAAATGGTCAGAGCTAAAGGCGCGATCAGAGCATTGCGACCATGAAAACTTTCTTTCACGCTGTTATTTACGAACTCGACGATAATCTCAACAAAACATTGCAGTTTGCCAGGAACACCGGAAGTCGCTTTTTTACCAACGCTGCGGAAAATCCACAGGAACAGAACACCAAGACCAACCGAAAAGAACAACGAATCAATGTGCCATGTCCAAAAGCCTTCACCAACACTTAAGTTGGTAAGGTGATGTTGGATATAGCCCTGCGGTGTTAACGCTTCACCAGTTGCAGCCATGATTCATCCCACTTAACTTTGCTTGAAGTATAAAGGAGCTGTCCAATGCACTATTAGCGTCAGCACATAACAAACAAAAAGCGGCATAAAAGCGACCTTAAGATTGATAAACACAAACGAAAACATTGCGATGGTTAACAGCAACTTTACCGCTTCCCCCCAGTAAAAAGTCTTTATGACTTTTGCAGCTGAACTTGCTCCCGTGTGGGAGAAAGCGAGGGTTGCGAATACAAAATTAGGGAGCACAGCGATTGAACCACCTGCTAATGCAGAATAGCCAAACTGAACTCCCCACACGGCGAAAAAGAGAATTGAAGCACCCCCAGCGACCGCCGCCTGCATCATCACCAATTTATAGGCTGACCACCGGCCACGACGCGCTAAAACCTTACTCAATTCATCCTCTCCGCATTCATACTTTTTGTTTCGATGACCGGATGACAAATACCCGTATTTATGTCGATGCACAAAAAGCTTGCGAAAGTATACCTTTTCACGCCTTCATTGCAACTTTGAGATAAGGAAAAACAACACTTTTAACGTGATCTCGCGCCAAACGAGTTAAAATGTAAGATTAGCATCTGTCACAAATTTACATTAAAAACTGTTAATCTACAGACATTAATGAATTTTACTAAGAATTCCGTCTAATTCAGCCAGATTCTGATAGTTAATTACAATTTTACCCGTGCCCTTACTGCTATGAGCGATCGAAACCTTGGCACCTAATCTTTCAATTAACTGCTGCTCTAAACGACAAACATCTTGATCTTTAGTCGTAGTTTCGGCTTGTTTAGGCGGATTTAAGGTTTGATTAATTAATCGTTCAGTTTCGCGAACGGTTAATTCCTTAGCGGCCACTAATCTCGCAAGATTTGTTTGTTCTTCTCCCTCAATTGCCAACAAAGCGCGAGCATGACCCATATCAATGTCGCCATACTCGAGTAGACGCTTAACAGGCTCATTTAAGCCGTTTAAACGTAACAAGTTAGATACACTCGCTCTGGATTTTCCCACAACATCGGCAACCTGTTGGTGAGTCAGTTCAAACTCTTGCATTAAACGTTGCAATGCAATGGCTTCTTCCATAGCATTTAAGTCTTCACGCTGGATGTTTTCAATCAAAGCAATAGCAACAGCGGCTTCATCAGCTACTTGCTTTACAATACAGGGGATTTTATTCAAGCCAGCAAGTTGCGCAGCACGCCAACGACGTTCACCCGCAATGATCTCATACATGTTATTCGTCACTTGTCTCACAACGATAGGCTGAATAATGCCTTGGTTGCGGATAGAGTGTGCCAGTTCTTCCAACGCTTCGGGGGACATGTCTTTACGAGGTTGATACTTACCTGGCTGTAATAAATCTAAATCGAGATGGATAAGCTCTTCTTTTTTATCGACAACATCAGCTTCGTCAGTGTGCTTTTTACTGGCGGCATGGCTGTTACTCAGTAGGGCATCTAACCCTTTGCCTAATCCTCTTTTCTTTAACGTCATGGTGATCCTTTACGCTTGCTTAGCCTGAGTTTGTTGTTCTGAACGACGGATCATTTCACCCGCAAGCGCTAGATACGCCTTAGCGCCAGCACTCGATTTATCGTAATACATAGCAGGCGCTCCAAAACTTGGTGCTTCTGCCAGCCTCACATTACGTGGGATAACAGTACGGTAGACTTTGTCACCAAAATGCTGTTTTAGCTGATCGGACACATCATTAGACAAACGATTACGCGGATCATACATAGTACGTAAAATGCCTTCGATACCAAGTCCAGGATTAACCATAGCAGCAAGCTTAGTGATGGTATCAATCAGCGCAGTTAAGCCTTCGAGGGCATAATATTCACACTGCATAGGCACGAGTACAGAGTCGGCCGCAGACATAGCGTTTACGGTCAACATGTTCAATGAAGGAGGGCAGTCGATAAAGATATAATCGTATTGATCTTTGATCGGTGCGAGTGCGTTACGCAAACGAATCTCACGGGCAAAAAACTCCATCAATTTGATTTCTGCCGCAGTGACATCGCCATTACTGGCGATCAGATCATACTTACCCGCAGTGTTTTTAATGACGATCTCGTCGAAGGATTTTTCTTCAACCAATAATTCATAGGCTGTATTAGCTACGTCATACTTATCGACACCGCTCCCCATGGTGGCATTACCTTGAGGATCGAGATCGATCAATAATACTTTACGTTTTGTTGCTGCTAACGAAGCGGCGAGGTTAACGCAAGTAGTTGTTTTTCCTACGCCACCTTTCTGGTTAGCCACGGCAATCACTTTACCCACAATATCACCCTGTATGTAAATGCTGGTTTATTGCCCTTGCTTATAAATGATTTATTTATCACTTTTAAGCCTGTTATTCTTTGATTATCTTCAATAAATGTCTTTTTTCATCGAGTTTAGGCACCTTAAGCTCGATAACTTCTTTCACCACAAATCCACTTGGAATATGTTGCATCTCTTCATCATTCAACTGGCCTTTAAGTGCATAAAACTGTCCATGTTCGGCGGGGAGATGATGGCACCAAGTCAGCATATCTTGGATTGAGGCAAATGCACGACTTAATACACCGTCGAATTTATCCTCCGGTTGATACGCTTCTACACGGCTTTCAACTGAGCTGATGTTATGTATGCCTAATTCAAAGGACACTTGTTTTTGAAAACGAATACGTTTACCTAAGCTATCCAATAACACAAATTGTTTATCGGGATTCATAATGGCTAACGGGATCCCAGGTAAACCCGGTCCAGTGCCTACATCGATAAAACGTTCACCTTGCAGGTGTTTTGAAACCACTAAACTGTCCATGATATGACGGATCAGCATAGCTTCGGGATCTCTCACCGATGTCAGGTTATAGGCTTTATTCCATTTGTTGAGCATGCCAACAAAATCAATTAGTTGTTTTTTCTGCTCGGCGGTGGCGGGCAAATTAATTTCGGCTAAATAAGCCTCTAACTGGGCAGATAACACTGAGCAACCTCAACAAAGATACGATTATGAACGCGAAGGCTATTATGAAGCCCGAAAACGATGAAGGGAAGCCTGAATGCTTCCCTTCTATGACCTAAGCAGCGATTAAGCTAGCTTTTACGCACTCTTACGTAATAAGCCACGCTTTTTGAGGTGAACCAACAAAATTGAAATAGCCGCAGGCGTAATACCAGAGATCCGTGAGGCTTGGCCTATGGTTTCTGGTTTATGGTTATTTAACTTAGCAATCACTTCGTTCGACAAGCCTGGTACTTCTTTGTAATCGAGCGTCAAAGGTAAACCTGTGTTCTCATTACGCACAGCTTTGTTGATCTCTTCCTGCTGACGTTGAATATAACCAGAATACTTAACTTGGATCTGAACTTGCTCAGCCGCCTGTGGATCTTCAAGCCCTGGACCAAAACCTTCGATCTGCATCAACTTACTGTAATCCATTTCTGGACGACGCAGTAATTCTTCAAATGATGCTTCGCGAGAGAGCGGCGTATTCAAGTGTGGGTTTAACGCATGGATCAAAGGTGAATTTGGATGTACCCATTGAGCGCGCAAACGTTGTAACTCAAGTTCGATCGATTCTAACTTCTCACTAAATGCCGCCCAGCGAGTGTCGTCAACTAAACCTAATTCGCGACCTTTTGCCGTTAAGCGAATATCAGCGTTATCTTCACGAAGTAGCAAACGGTATTCGGCACGGCTAGTAAACATGCGGTACGGTTCTTTGGTACCTAGAGTTGATAAATCGTCAACTAGTACTCCAAGATATGCTTCGTCACGGCGTGGACACCAGGCTTCTTTGCCTTGCACTTGCAGTGAGGCATTCATGCCTGCTAATAAACCTTGAGCACCTGCTTCTTCATAACCTGTAGTGCCGTTTATTTGGCCTGCG
Organism: Shewanella sp. SM69; assembly: GCF_025653985.1. Lineage (NCBI taxonomy): Bacteria > Pseudomonadati > Pseudomonadota > Gammaproteobacteria > Alteromonadales > Shewanellaceae > Shewanella > Shewanella sp. SM69. The sequence continues at coordinate 71,999 of NZ_JAKKRV010000019.1, read as the reverse complement.
AAGAATAAACCGTTGATCGCTTTGGTTTCTAATGAGTTTTTCAGATCTCTTGGATCGAAATAATCGTATTCGATCGCATAACCTGGACGCATGATTTCTGCGTTTTCCATGCCTTTGATCGAACGTACTAAATTCAACTGTACATCGAAAGGTAAGCTAGTAGAGATCCCATTAGGATAGATCTCATTGGTATTTAAACCTTCTGGTTCGATGAAGATCTGATGCGAAGATTTATCCGCAAAGCGGTGGATCTTGTCTTCAATCGATGGGCAATAACGTGGACCAATACCTTCGATGACGCCTGAATACATAGGGCTTCTGTCTAAACCACCACGAATAATTTCATGGGTTTTTTCATTGGTGTGAGTGATCCAGCAAGAAATCTGTTTTGGATGATGACTGACATCCCCCATAAATGACATGACAGGTAACGGAGAATCGCCTTTCTGTTCAGCCATTTGAGAAAAATCGATCGTGTTTGCATCGATACGTGGCGGTGTACCTGTTTTTAAACGACCGACTCGGATCGGTAATTCACGTAATCGATTTGCTAAAGCAATCGCTGGTGGATCGCCTGCACGACCACCGCTGTAGTTTTCTAAGCCTATATGAATTTTGCCGCTTAAGAATGTACCTGTTGTTAATACAACAGCTGGAGATTCAAAAGCTAAACCCATTTGGGTAACTACACCAACTACTTGATGATTTTCAACAATTAAGTCATCTACGGCTTGTTGGAAAATACGTAAGTTAGGTTGGTTTTGTAATATATTTTGGATTTTTTGACGATACAGTGCGCGGTCAGCCTGTGCTCGTGTTGCTCGTACTGCTGGGCCTTTACTTGAATTTAAGGTTCTAAATTGGATCCCTGCATAATCGGTTGCGATTGCCATTGCACCACCTAAGGCGTCAATTTCTTTCACTAAATGGCCTTTGCCTATGCCACCGATCGCTGGATTACATGACATTTGTCCTAACGTATCGATATTGTGCGTTAGTAATAATGTTTTTGATCCCATTCTTGCTGCTGCCAACGCGGCTTCAGTTCCGGCATGACCACCACCAACAACAATAACATCAAACCGTTCATGAAAATGCATGCCACTACCTTCAATTGCTAAGAGACTCAGTACGAGCCGAGCATTTTAGCATTTGCTTCGTCTTAGGTGAATGATCATTTTACGCTGTTCGATCGAGATGATCCGGACTAATAGATCTTAAGATCTTTATATAGATCTTCTTATTATGTTTACTATTAGGATCGCGCTTTTCTGTGCATAACCCAAATTCATTATATAAATCATTAATTAGCGCGATCTTGATCCTGTGATCTGATCGCGATCTAATGTCATTAAACATGGGGATAGATCGCCTACTTATCCACAAGGCGGATCATTAAGCAGATCGGACTGTGAATAGTACAGAGGTTGATCAGATCTAAATAATAGCTTATCCACATGTTTATACTTTAAATAAGTAAATTGTGGATAAATAGGATCTAAACTGTACATAGATCGGGACCTTATCCAATAAGCGATCTTAAATGTCCTGTTGCCATTGTGCTAACCATGCAAGGGCTGGGTCTTCCGGCACAGGATCAAGCTGTACATCGATCTGGATCTTATCCACAAAGGCTTTTGCATCGCAGTCTTGAATGGCCGAAATTAATTTTTCTGGGCCTTGGCAAAAGGTATCGTAACTTGAGTCACCAATTGCACATAAGGCAAAGTTTACTTGGCTGAGATCCGGTTTTTGCTCGGTAATTTCGTTGAAAAAAGGCTGAATATTATCTGGAAGATCACCAGCTCCATGAGTTGATGACACGATAATCCATAGTGCATGGGTGTCTATTTCGCACAATGTTGGGGTTAAATGAACTTGAACTTGGTGTCCTTGCTCCGTTAATTGGGCCATCATTTCGTCGGCAACATACTCTGCACTGCCCAATGTTGTACCAACAATTACTTCAATCTTTGCCATTATGATTTCTCAGTGTGTTGTTGTTTTTAAAACTAATTTCAATTAAATAGATAGCTGAATGGCTATTATTATGTTCATCATAAAGGAAATGTGGATAGGACCACAGAAGCAATACGTGATTTTTGCAGTTTTTGCATCCTTTATATAAGGTTGGTTTCGCTTACATGTTACCTTTAGCTTCTTGATACATAATTAATATATTTAAAAAGTTAATTTCATTTAAAATCAAATAATTATAATAGGATGATCCATGACAACACCCGTAAATGCGCCCCAGTGGCCACGGCAAATTCCTTACATCATAGCCAGTGAAGCTTGTGAACGTTTTAGCTTTTACGGTATGCGGAATATTCTTACCCCATTCTTGATGACAGCACTTTTGTTGTCTATTCCAGAAGAACTGCGCGGAACTATGGCTAAGGATGTGTTCCATTCCTTTGTTATTGGAGTGTATTTTTTCCCGTTACTCGGTGGTTGGATTGCCGATCGTTTTTTCGGTAAATACAATACTATCTTATGGTTAAGCTTGATTTACTGTGTTGGTCATGCGTTTCTCGCTATTTTTGAACACAGTATTCAAGGGTTTTATACGGGATTATTTTTAATTGCGCTCGGATCGGGTGGGATTAAGCCCTTGGTTTCTTCCTTTATGGGAGATCAATTTGATCAAACCAATAAAACATTGGCGCAGAAAGCGTTTGATCTGTTTTATTTTACGATTAACTTTGGCTCCTTCTTTGCCTCGTTATCTATGCCATTACTATTGAAATATTATGGTGCTGCGGTCGCATTTGGGATCCCTGGTGTCTTAATGTTTATTGCAACTGTGTTCTTCTGGTTAGGTCGAAAACGTTATGTGCATATGCCACCCGAGCCGAAAAATCCCCATGGTTTTTTACCCGTTATTCGTACCGCATTGCTCACTAAAATCGCTGGTCAAGCCAACATAGGTTTAGTGTTAGCTTTAGTTGGGATAATTTCTGCAGCGTATGCCTTAGTGAATATTCCAACCTTAGGTATCGTTGCTGGTTTGTGTTGTGCGTTAGTGCTAGTGATGGGATTTGTTGGCGCTGGGGCTTCATTGCAACTCGAACGCGCTAGGGGGATCCATCCGGATATCGCCGTTGATGGGGTGCGTTCAGTACTACGGATCTTAATCTTATTTGCGTTAGTGACTCCTTTTTGGTCTTTGTTCGATCAGAAAGCGTCCACATGGATACTGCAAGCCAATGACATGTCTAAACCGGAATGGTTTGAACCTGCCATGATGCAAGCTTTAAACCCATTATTAGTTATGTTATTGATCCCATTTAATAACTTTGTGTTATATCCGGCGATTGAGCGCATGGGGATAAAGTTAACTGCCTTGCGTAAAATGGGGGCTGGGATTGCCATCACGGGCGTGAGTTGGATAGTCGTTGGTAGCATTCAATTGGTGATGGATGGCGGCTCGGTATTATCAATATTTTGGCAGATTGTGCCCTATGCTTTGCTCACCTTTGGTGAAGTATTAGTCTCTGCCACTGGGCTAGAGTTTGCCTACAGCCAAGCGCCTAAAGCCATGAAAGGCACTATTATGAGTTTTTGGACCTTATCAGTGACCGTCGGTAACTTATGGGTGTTACTGGCGAACGTCAGTGTGAAAAGTCCGGCTGTGACCGAACAAATTGCCCAGACGGGGATCAGTATTACCGCATTTCAGATGTTTTTCTTCGCAGGTTTTGCCATCTTGGCAGCATTGATGTTTGCGCTTTATGCAAGATCCTATCAAATGCAAGATCATTACCGCCACGTCGAATCATGAGGATGGGTGGAAATATTCGGTTGTAGATAAAAAATCAGCCCATATTGTATGGGCTGATTTTATGGAAATAATATTAAGGTTAGTTATTTTCCGATACAGAAACTAAAAATGTAAAACTATTCAAATTGTTAGAAGAATATTGGCGCACATGTGGAGTGCAACTCATTTGTCGGGTTTCGTCATGGAAGTATCTATTCTAGGGGATTCTCAACATTTTTAAAGTGGGATATCTGGGAAAGTGGGAAAAGAATATAAACTGCTATTGTTACCCATTTTGAAGTTTGTGCTATCAGAACAAACTATTGATTTTTAATAATTATTTATCAAAATAGCTTGCATTTTACTACCTCCATGCGAATCTTTATAAAGCAGGAGGTAATCATGAAAAAATACCCATCTTTATCATTAATCGCTTTATGTGTGTCCTTGTCTGGTTGCGTAACTGGACCCCGTCATTATGCTCAAGATGAATCTCGGGCTTTAAATCTAGCGCGAGCCGGGGGCATCTACGATTTGGATTTGAGAGATTCCCACGATGGTACCCACTCTTATAGTAAGGGTATGTTGGTTCCATTGCTTGATCTCGCCAGGCTAACGACTTCATTTGATGATCCGCTTCGGCGTCTTTCTGGTACGCAGACGTTCGCGTTTAACGCTACCGATATAATGATGACACCAGACAATCCCTCGGCTAGACCAAGTCTAATGGGATGGATGCCCGCATCTGCTGCTACTTCAGAATCTCAGGCTTATGAGAAATACGTGCATCTTGTCGACCAGGCTATCCAGCATGTGGCCGATGATATGGCGTTGAATGTCACTAAACTGAGTAATGTAGAAACACCGGAAATTGATGGCCATCCCATGATTCTTTGGTCTGTTGAAAGCGCTGAGCATGGATGCGGTATTGGTCAATGTGTGGTTGCTTACAACATTACGACTCCTCATCTCTGGAAGAGCCCGCTCTACATTAAAGACGGTAAGTCAGAAAGCTATAACATCGCTGCTAATCATCTGAAGAACTATTCTCGCTTTGTGTTCCGCCAGTCAGGCCCACAAGACTTTCCAATTGATGAGTTTTATAGAGCCGTCAGTGCTGCATTGCCATCTTGGATGGTGATCTATTACCCACCAAACCATGTGGTTCAGGATGGCCAATCTCTCCCATATCCAGTGTTGTATGAGCAAGGGAAGCAACTGTTGTTTAAGGAGCCTGCCTTATGAAGAGTGAATATCAGGAGCTAGACAATATTGTTTTGGCGATGGATGAAGTCCAAACGGACCCCGTAATTCTTACTTACCTGATCAGTTATCTATTGACGAGAAATTCGGTGTTTCATCAGCCTAGAGTGGGATGTGTCAAATGCAAGAGCACGGGAGAACTAGTCTATCCCCATAGCTGGATTGAGCTTCCAGGCGGTTGGACTATTGATCTTAGACTGAGTCAGGCTTTCAACACGTTCGACCGCTATCCGCAAGGCATTTTCGAGCCATCATCCTACCGGAACCTTCAGTATTTCGGTATGCCTCTTACCGTACCTGAATTCGAACCATCTGAACTCGATGAAATGACTGATTTTATGTTTTCCAAGTTATTCAGTGTGCAAGGACTGGATATTCGAGTGAGCGGAGGTTGCTATGACTGCATTTGAGTGGGGAATACTTGGGCTATTCCTATTTTTTAGTTTGGTCACCTTCTGGTGTCTTTACAGCTATAGAGCCAACCAGAAATTGTCAGGCCAAGACAAACCTCAAGCCGAAAAGTGGGAGGGGAAACATGATTCAAAATCTCAAAAATGATTTAGTAAATATAATGTTGCTTGGTGTTCTGCTACTCGGATTGATGCTGGCTCAAGACTCTGGATGGGGATTCTTGCTAGCAGGTTTGCCATTAGCTATTTGGTGTTTTAAAGCCTTCGCATTTATCCAACGCAGATGGTGGCTAGCCGTTCCTTTTTGGTGTGCACTTACTTATTTGTGTTGGCAAATGTCTTTGGCGCTTTGGATTGGATATATAGTGGTTGCAATTTTTAAATATCCAATTGATTTAAAAAGTAATTACCCAATAAAGAATCGTAAAAAGGTGAAAAGTCATAAGTACGATTCAGAGTTCTATGGTGATTACACATCAATAGATATAGATAAACGCGGGCATTTAGGTACTGGTATTGGCATTCCTGATAGCTTTGATTACGACTACCGAAACCATATTGGGTTTAATGACTGATTTTTGGCCCTTAGCTGGTTCCTTTTGAGTACACATCAACGGAACTAGCCATCAGACTGGTTTTACTACCAACAGAACCACCTAAACCAGACCAGAGATAAAGTACCACTTATAACAGACTGTGGAGATCAAGATGTTAATTCGAGCTTACCTTCGCGCATCAACCAAAGAACAAAATGCTGAACGGGCACGAGAATCCCTCATCCAGTTTGCTGCTCAGCATGGCCAGCTAATCGCTGCCTTTTATATTGAGAATGTTTCTGGTGCCACGTTGCACCGGCCAGAGTTGATGCGTTTGATTGCCGAGTCAGGCGAGGGTGACATTGTGCTAGTTGAACAGATCGACCGTCTGGCGCGGCTCAAGCAAAGTGATTGGGATACGTTGAAACAAAAGCTGGCCAGCAAACGCCTAGCCATTGTTTCACCGGAACTTCCCACCAGTTGGCTGGCTTTACAACAACATAGCGAAACTGACTTTACCGGCGCTATTTTACAGGCGGTTAATGCCATGATGTTGGATATGCTCGCCGCAGTTGCCCGCAAAGATTATGATGACCGGCGACGTCGTCAATCTCAGGGAATCGCAAAGGCTAAAGTTGATGGAAAATACAACGGGCGTCAACCAGATCTCAAACGACACCAGCACATAGCTAGCCTATTGAAGACCGGCCATAGCTATAGTGACATTCAGGATATGTTGGGGTGTTCGCGGCACTTGATTGCAACTATCTCGAAGAATATCGGTTGTACAGAGCAGTAATTCCACTACTTTCTGCCGTATCATTTTCTTGATTACGGCAATTCAAAATCCTCACACTGATAATCTGTTCTCATTACCCTAAAAAATTACATTTCAACTCAAATAAGTTGAGAAAAATCATAATCGTGATAGGGTAAGCTGTAGTGACTACCCTAAGTTTTAATGGTTAAAAATCATACTTCAATCAATATGTTGTGATTGAACTTTTCAATGTAATAAAACGCAAATGTGTGAATACTCTCGTGGAGAAAGCATGATCCGCTGCCACCTTGCCCGTTTAATGGGCGAACATAAAATGCGTATTAGTGATGTGATGCGCGAAACCGGCCTAAGCCGCACCACCATCACACTACTTTATAAGGAAACCGCGCTAAAAGTGGACCTAGACGCACTAGATAAGCTGTGTGATTTATTTAACTGCAACATACAAGAACTGCTAGAAAAATCGCCTGCGGAATCCGTAGGAAATGAGTAAACAATGACCCTAATTAACATCAAAGACCTCGAAGCACACCTTTGGCACGCAGCCCATATCATTACCGGGCCTATCGATGCTTCAGACTACAAAACCTATATTTTTCCGATCCTCTTTTTCAAACGTATCTGCGATGTGTACGACGAAGAATATCTCGAAGCAATGGAGCAAGTGGGTGACGCTGAGCTCGCCAAAGGCGATATGTTCCATCGCATCCAAATTCCTGAATATTGTCATTGGAGAGATGTATTTTCTGAGATCAAAGACATCGGCCAGACATTAAAAGATGCTTTTCGTGGTATCGAAATGGCTAATCCCAAACTACATGGAATCTTCGGTGATGCCAGTTGGACCAATAAAGAACGTTTATCTGATGAACTGCTTGCTACCTTGCTCAACCATTTCAACAAGGTAAATCTTGGTGTTGCGTCCGTTCGCAACGACGACATGGGCCGGGCATACGAATATCTGATTAAACGCTTTGCTGACAAGGCCAACAAAAAGGCGGGGGAGTTTTACACTCCTCGTACTATTGTTCGCTTGATGGTCAATATTCTTGACCCACAAGCAGGTGAAGGCGTTTATGACCCTGCGTGTGGTACTGGTGGCATGCTGCTGGAAACCATCCACCACGTTAAAGAGAACGGCGGTGATCCACGCCTACTAAAAATAAAAGGCCAAGAAAAGAACCTGACCACTGAAGCCATTGCCCGTATGAACCTTTTCCTGCATGGACAGGAGGATTTTCATATCGTTCGGGGTGATACGCTGCGTGATCCTAAATTCCTTAAGAATGATCGTTTAGAAACCTTTGATTGTGTTATCGCCAACCCGCCATTTAGTTTGAAAGAGTGGGGATATGATAACTGGAGTGCTGACCCTTATGGCAGGGCTAAATATGGTTTAGCCCCTAAAACCAACGGTGATTTTGCTTGGGTGCAACATATGTTTGCATCTTTGAACGAGAGTGGTCGCATGGCGGTGGTATTGCCACACGGGGTGCTATTCCGTGGTGGTGCTGAAGGTAAAATTCGCGAGAATTTACTCAAAGAAAACCGAATTGTCGCTGTCATCGGCGTTGCTTCTAACCTGTTTTATGGCACCGGTATTCCGGCTTGTATTTTAGTGCTGCGCAAACAAAGGCCTTTAGCTCACCAAGATCACGTGCTGATCATCAATGCTGAAGAGATTTTTACCAAAGGCCGGGCACAAAATACCTTGTCAGAAACCCAAGCGGACGACATTTATGAGATTTATCGGCAGATGCGCACCAAAGGCCCTGAAGCTGATGACATCGAAGGCGTTGCGCGTTGGGTTCCCCATAGTGAAATTGAAGAAAACGACTTCAATTTAAATATTGCACGTTATGTACAAAAACCGCTTGAAGAAGAAACCATTACAGTGGAAGAGGCCCTAAAAGACTTCCAACAAAAGCTGGCCGCCTTAGAGCAAGCTGAAAATGAACTGGAAGCACTGCTGATCAAGGAAGGGTTTGAACTATGAGCAAAAAGCTCACTGTGATGGTGTCATCCACAGTTTATGGCGTAGAAGAGTTGCTCGACCGCGTATATTCACTACTAACCGCCTTTGGTTATGAAGTTTGGATGTCGCATAAAGGCACAGTGCCGGTATCGTCCAATGAAACCGCCTTTGAAAGCTGCTTAAAAGCAGTAGAAAAATGTGATCTGTTTTTAGGCATCATTACCCCACAATATGGCAGTGGCGTTGATGCAACTGGCCTATCTATTACCCATAAAGAGATGAAAAAAGCCATCGAGCTCAATAAACCTCGCTGGTTTCTAGCGCATGATCAAGTTGTGTTTGCGCGCCGCTTATTAATAGATTTAGGTTACAAAACCCAAGAACAGCGCTCAGAATTGACATTGCGCAAAGGCGCATCGTCCATTTCCAATATCAAGGTGATTGACTTATACGAAGACGCCACCATGGAACAACTGCCACAGGATGATCGCCAAGGCAACTGGGTGCAAAAGTTCGATCGCGACGACGACGCCAACCTTTTTGTGGTTGCGCAGTTCTCTCGCTATCAAGATGTAGAGCAGCGCCTGACCGAACATTTTCAAAATGTCAGTCAAGTTAGCGCCTCAGTAGGAGTACGCCATGAGTAAAACGGCCGCACAACTGCAACAACTACTGTCGCTGGGCGAAAACCAAACCCTTGAATACCTCACAAGCTACGAGTTAAAACACTGCGGCCCACAAGTTTGCGCTTTTTTAAATACCCAAGGTGGATACCTGCTATGCGGTGTCGATGATAAAGGCCAAATCAAGGGCGTAGAACATGCTGCGCAAGTGGCTGAACAGCTAGAAAGCCAGCTTAAATCGGCGATTCAACCGCCAGTACTGTTTTCGGTAGAAGTACAGGAAGTCGAAAACAAACAGCTATTAATTGTTGAAGTGCCGGCCGGAAAAGACATCCCTTACGCCTTTAACAGTGACATCTACATACGTGCAGGCGAGCAAACCAAAAAAGCCGATGTCGATACCATCCGCGACATGGTCATGCGCAAGCAAGTAGAACCTACCCGCTGGGAGCGTTTGTTCTCGTCTGAACTCGACGAACAAGGTTTATCAACCAGCGCTTGTAACAAGCTGTTATCCGCCAAACGCATTCCCAAAGAAGTAGCGCAAGCAGAACAAGGCTTACTGCACCAGTTGCAACTATTATCGTTGGCCAAATACGGCCGTTTAACCAATGCCGCCGATGTGTTACTGGCCAGTGCGCCGGGTAAACGCCATCCGCAAGCTCGCGTGCGCGCTGTATGTTATCGCCATAAGGCCGACGACGAATATCAGGATTTACAGCACCTCGATGGCCCAATGGCCGACGTGATCGAGCAGCTCATTACCTTTGTTATGCGCAATACGCCATCGCGCGCACGTTTTAGCAGCGCCAATAATCAGCGCGAAGATATCCCCATGTACCCGGAACAAGCGGTACGCGAAGCCATTGTAAATGCCTTTGCCCACCGCGATTACAGCAACTTTGCCGGTGGTATTAAGGTCGAAGTTAGCCCTGTGCACCTGAAAATTTGGAATGCGGGTGCTTTTCCGCAAGGCATAGACGAGAACAAAATTCGGCAAGGCCATATCTCGGTACTGCGTAACCCCGACATCGCCCACGGTTTATACCTACAGGGCTATATGGAAAAGCTTGGCCGCGGCAGTGTGGTGATCCAAGAGGCCTGTAAAGAGGCGGGCCTCCCCGAACCGAAATGGCACTCAGACAGCACATCCGGCGTGACCTTGACGCTGTTCGCCCCGGAAGTTACCCCGGAAGTTACCCCGGAAGTTACCCCGGAAGTTACCCCGGAAGTTACCCCGGAAGTTGCGAAGCTCCTACTGGCAATTAAAGGTGAGCAGTCACGAATGGAATTACAGGATTCCTTGACCCTAAAAGATGCCGAACACTTCCGTAAAAACTACTTAAAGCCGGCACTGGAGATAACCCCTGTCTTGGTAGAAATGACCATTCCAGACAAGCCAACCAGCCGTAACCAAAAATACCGTTTAACCGCGCTTGGGTTGCAAGTAAAGCAACAAGTACAACAGCAACTAAGCGATAAGAAGACATCATGAGCGCATTAAATAAGAAAAAATTAGAGGATTTACTCTGGGGCGCGGCCGAGCTATTACGCGGCCAAATCGACGCCTCAGACTACAAGCAGTACATCTTCCCGCTGTTATTTTATAAGCGCCTGTCGGATGTGTATTTGGAAGAATACACCGAAGCATTGGAGATCCATGAAGGCGATGCCGAATACGCCGCCATGCCGATGTTCCACCGTTTTGATATTCCTAAAGAAGCCAGTTGGGAAAAGGTGCGCCACACCAGCAAAAACATCGGTGAAGCCATTCAAAACGCGCTGCGTCTAATTGAAGCCAACAACCCCCGTTTGCACGGCGTGTTTGGCGATGCCCAGTGGACCAATAAAGAGCGTCTACCGGATCACTTGCTTTCTGATCTAATTGAGCACTTCAGTAAAATTCCGCTTGGGATTAAATCGGTCGCTCAGGATGACCTAGGTGAAGCCTACGAATACCTAATCAAAAAATTCGCCGACGATTCTGGCCACACCGCCGCCGAGTTTTATACCAACCGTACCGTGGTGCATTTAATGACACGGATTATGGGTTTAAAACCCGGTGAATCGGCTTACGACCCAACCTGCGGCACCGGCGGTATGTTGTTGAATGCGGTAATGGATTTACGTTCTCAGGGCAAAGAATGGCGTTCCGTTCATTTGTATGGGCAAGAATTGAACCTGCTCACCTCAGCTATAGCCCGTATGAACATGTTCCTGCACGACATTGAAGAATTCGATGTGCTGCGCGGCGATACCCTGGCTGAGCCCAAGTTTATTGAAAACGATCAACTCAAGCAGTTTGACGTGATATTCGCTAACCCGCCATATTCGATTAAAAAGTGGAACCGCGACAAGTTCGCCGCTGACCCTTACGGCCGTAACCTTTACGGTGTACCACCTCAAGGTTGCGCCGACTATGCGTTTTACACCCACATCATCAAAAGCCTAAAACCCGACACGGGCCGCGCTGCTATGCTCTGGCCGCACGGCGTGTTGTTCCGTGATTCCGAGCAAAGCATTCGTAAACAAGTGATTGAGTCGGACATTATCGAAGCGGTGATTGGCCTTGGGCCAAACCTGTTTTACAACTCGCCGATGGAATCCTGCGTGGTGGTGCTTAATTGCAATAAACCCGTCGAGCGCAAAAACAAGGTGTTGTTTATCAATGGCGTGGAACACGTTACCCGCGAGCGTGCCCACAGTCGCTTGTCTGATGAGGATTTGGCCGTACTGTGCGAGGCGTACTTTGAACCCAATAAGCAAAGCGATATTACCGCCTTGGTCGATATTGATACCCTTAAAGAGAACCTCTACAACCTATCGATACCTCTCTATGTGCAGGCACAAAATGATGGCGAAGTGCACAATATTGAACATGCCATCGAGGCATGGAAAGTTAGCCGTGTGCAATTGAAAAAACAGACCAATAAGTTATTCAAAAGCCTAAAAGAGCTTGGTTTTGAAGTTAACGGTGGAGAAGTGCAGCAATGAGTGATAAACAAACCGTTAAATTTGGTGATATTTGCCGCGAAGTAAAGCTCACCACCAAAGACCCAATTGCCGATGGCTATGAGCGTTACATTGGTTTAGAGCACTTGGATTCTGGTTCGCTCAAGATTAAACGCTGGGGAATGATTGCCGAAGATAACCCAAGCTTTACCCGTGTCTTTAAGAAAGGTCATATTCTTTTTGGTAAGCGCCGCCCTTACCTAAGAAAGGCTGCAATTGCTGAATTCGACGGAATCTGCTCCGGCGATATCCTCGTCTTGGATGTTAAAAAAAACTCCATTCCGAAAGACGTCTTTTATTATTTAGTTAGTTCTGATGTTGTTTGGAACGAGGCAATAAGGTCTTCTTCGGGTTCTCTTTCACCAAGAACCAAGTTCAACTCATTGAAGCAGATAGAATTTAATCTTCCAGATAATAGTCAACTAGTTTCTTGTGGAGATTTTATTCAGCAAGCAAAACAAGTGATATCTAAATCCAGATTTTTATCTTCTTCCGGAAAGTATGCGGCCAATTCAAGCATTAGGTGCTTATTGAGATATGGGTATGAAGATACGAGCTTAGCAAGTTTCGATAAATTAGGTGCAATTCCATCTCATTGGGAATGGAAGCAGCTAGACAGCTTATCAAAAAAACATGAGCCAGCAATCAGGACTGGGCCATTCGGTTCAGCTTTAAAAGCTGATCATTGGTGTCAGGAAGGTAGGCCAGTGATTACAATTGGCTGTTTAGGGGAATATGGGTACGATCACTCTGAAGAATTGTATATAGAAGAAGATTATGCACTTCGACTTCAACAATACTCAGTAAAAAAAGGAGATATTGTATTTTCTAGAGTCGCGGACATAGGACGGTCAATATTAATTGGTGATGACGTGTGTTCAGCCATCATATCTTCAAATTTAATGAAAATTTCGCTGGACGAAACAAAAGCCGATCCAAGATTTTACTTTTACTCAATTAAATATTCTCCGATAGTTTTGCATCAAATAAAACGCTTTACTAATTCTGGTGGTAGGTTGTTGGTTACATCTAGGGATTTAAGGAAAATAAAATTTCCTACGCCACCACTGAGCGAACAATTTTCAATAGCTGACGCTATAGAAAAATTATTGGAAGTCACTGAAAGAATAAGTAGCTCTGTTGAACGGCAAGAATTAGTGATTTCAGGGTATGTAAATAGTATTTTTTCTTAATAGGGTTTTTATGTTTAATGAACAAACCGTCACAGAAAATGGAATTATCGACCGTTTAAAAGGTTTAAGCGGAGTAAAGTGGACATACTGCCACGGTGAAAACCTGCCAAAACAAGCGCAGGATATCTTCGTCGATGAGTGGTTAAAAGATGCGTTGTGTTCGTTAAACTCTGATATCGCCAAGCAGCCAGATTATGCAGATGAGGTGATTTACAAACTGCGTGGCGTGGTGCTGGAAGCACGCCACACCGGCCTGGTAAAAGCCAATGAGAACTTTCATGAATGGTTAATGGCCGAAAAGACCTTACCCTTTGGTGAGAATGGCGACCACATCACCATCAACCTGATCGATTTCGACAATATCGACAACAACCACTTTGTGGTGTCGCAACAGGTGCACTATATCGCGGCTACCGAAGTATATTTTGATATTGTGCTCTATGTGAACGGTATTCCACTGGTGGTGGGCGAAGTGAAAACCGCGACCCGCCCGAGTGTGACCTGGCAAGACGGCGCCGCCGATTTTATGGGTGGTAAAAAACACTACTGGAAGAACGTTGAACCCTACTTTGTGCCCAACCTGCTGTGTTTTGCCAGTGAAGGAAAAACCTTTGCTTACGGCGCTATCAACGCCCGGGTAAAAGACTGGGGCCCTTGGCACAATACCGACCTGCGTGAAGACATTTTGCCCGGCTTGGCATCGGTGCTTAATAGCTGTGAGGGCTTGTTAAACCCGCAAACCTTATTGCAGTTACTGGAATCGTTTGCGCTGTTTTCAACCGTTAAAACCGGTAAAAACACGCCACCCAAGCGCATTAAAATTCTACCGCGTTACCCCCAGTTTGAAGCAGCCAAGCAGATAGTAGAGCGTGTGCGCAAAGGCTACCCGAAAAAAGGCCTGATCTGGCATTTCCAAGGTTCGGGCAAATCGTTACTCATGCTCTACGCCGCCAAAATGCTGCGCAGTGACAATACCTTGAAAAACCCCACCGTATTGGTTGTGGTAGACAGGCGTGACCTGGACAGCCAGATCAATGAGACCTTTGGTGGTGCGGATGTTAAGAATCTTATTAAGGTACAAAGTTGCAAAAAGCTCGGCGAACATATCGAACAAGACAGCCGTGGCATTTTAATTACCACCATCTTTAAGTTTAAAGATGTCGAGATAGACGATAGCAACCCCAACGGCCTCAATAACCGCGATAACATCATCGTGTTAGTGGACGAAGCCCACCGCACCCAAGAAGGCGGCTTGGGTGAAAAAATGCGCTGGGCCCTGCCGCAGGCGCACTTCTATGGTTTAACCGGTACACCGATTTCGGGCATTGACCGTAATACCTTTAAGCTATTCGGCGCCGAAGAAGATCCAGGTCGCTACATGAATCGTTACAGCTACAAGCAGTCAATTCGCGATGGGGCAACAAACCCGGTGAAGTTCGAGCCACGCCTGGCAGAACTGCGGGTAGACCGTGATGCCATCAACCAGGAGTTTGAGCAGCTCGCCCAGGAAAATAACCTGGACGAAGAAGAAAAGGCCGCACTATCAAAACGCGCTGGCAAATTAGCGGTGATGCTGAAAGCACCTAAACGCATGGCCGCAGTAAGCTCCGATATAGCCAAGCACTTTACCGACCACGTGAAGCCTAAAAAGATGAAAGGTATGGTGGTGGTGTACGACCGCGATGCCTGCGTGCAAATGTACTACTTGCTGGGTGAAAAGCTCGGCTTTGATGCCGTTGAAGTGGTGATGAACGTTGACCAAGCACCGGTAAAAGTCGAAGAAGGTGGTAAAAAAGACAAGCTCAACAAAGATTGGCGCAAATGGCATGACGAGTTGGAATTGCCAATTCAGCAGTTGGACTTTGAACGTTGGCAACAGATTGACGACGAAGAGCAAACCCAGAAAGATTTGATAGAAAGTTTTAAAGATCCAAAACACCCGTTACAACTGATTATTGTCACGGCGAAGTTGCTTACAGGTTTTGATGCGCCAATTTGCTACTGTATGTACTTAGATAAACCGCTGCGCGATCACACCCTGTTACAGGCTATGTGCCGCACTAACCGTCTGTACGAAACGGACGAAGTTCGTAAAGATATGGGCTTGATCATCGATTACCTCGGCGTGTTTGAAAATCTACGCACTGCGTTAGCCTACAACCCTGAAGAAATTGACGGCGTGGTCGAAGGCATTGAGGCCTTTAAAGAGTTGTTACCGGCCCAGCTAGAGAAGTGTTTATCCTTCTTCCCTGGCGTTGACCGCACCCTAGAAGGCTTCGAAGGCATCATGGCAGCGCAAGAATGCTTACCAACCAATGCAACACGTGATGAGTTTGCCGCGAGCTTTGGCGTATTAGCCAAACTTTGGTCGGCCATTAACCCTGACATCTTCTTAACTCCGTACCGCAAAGACTATAAGTGGTTGGCACAGATTTACGAGTCAGTGCGTCCTGTCGGCCAAACAGGAGCGTTAGTGTGGGCTGCGCTTGGTCCTGAAACTATCAAGATGATCCATGAGCATACCGACATCAACCGCATCCGTGATGATATCGACGAGCTGATTATGGATGAGCACTCAATCTTTACTCTCACAGAAAAAGAGCAAGAGAAGCGCGCTAAGCGTCTTGAAATCGATTTGATGGGACGCTTGCGCGGTAGTGGTGATCCAACCTTCGTTAAGCTTGGAGAACGGCTTGAAAAGCTCCGTCAGGACTACGAAGCGGGTGTAATTAAAGCCATCGACTGGTTAAAAGGCCTATTAGATGCCGCCAAAGACACGGTGCAAGCTGAGCGCGAAACTGGCGAGCATGTGGTTACCGAAGAGGACAATAAGCAGGCTTTAACCAAGCTCTTCTTAGAAACTCGCCCCGAAACCACGCCCAAGTTAATCGGTGATGTGGTTGAGCAAATCGACAAAATCGTCAACGCCACCCGTTTTGAAGGCTGGCAAAACTCTAACAGTGGTCCTAGAGAGATTCAAAAAGCGCTGTTGTTAACGTTGGCTCAGTTTGGCTTGGGTAAAGACAAAGAGTTGTTCCAAAAGGCTTACGGGTACATAGAAGAGCATTATTGATGCGGTATTTTAGTGATTATCGCAACACTATGATGTAAGAAGGCTAATTGTATGACTGATAACATTCCCCAAGCCCCTCAAGGCGAGTTTGTTTTATTCACCAGTGTTGACGGTCAAACTCGCGTCGAGTGTCGTTTTGAATCAGACACCTTGTGGCTTTCTCAGGCTGCAATGGCTGAGCTGTATCAAGTTAGCTCTCAAGCGATCACCCAACACGTAAAAGCTGTCTATTCTGAAGAAGAGCTTGAGCAAATTTCAACTTGTAAGGATTACTTACAAGTTCAACTGGAAGGCGGCAGAGAAGTAAAGCGAAGTATTCGTCACTACAGTCTTCCGGTTATTCTTGCGGTAGGATACCGAGTTCGCTCAACACGTGGCACCCAGTTCCGGCAATGGGCAACCAGAATGTTGCAAGAGTACCTGATCAAAGGCTTCGTCATGGATGACGAGCGCCTGAAAAATCCGCCCGTTGGCTATTCTGCTGTGCCAGATTACTTTGATGAAATGCTGGAACGCATTCGTGATATCCGCGCCAGTGAGCGTCGCGTTTATCTGCGGGTGAAAGAAATCTTTACCATGGCTGCTGATTACGAGCCATCCAACCAAGAGACCAACCGCTTCTTTCAAACCATCCAGAACAAGTTGCATTATGCCTGTACGCAAATGACTGCCGCTGAGCTTATCGCCAACCGAGTCGACGCCAGTAAACCGGATATGGGCCTAACCAGCTATAAAGGTGATGAAGTACGCAAGACAGACGTCACCATTGCCAAGAACTATATGCGTGAAGACGAAATCAAAGAGCTCAATCGTATCGTCAATATGTGGCTCGATTTTGCCGAAGACCAAGCGTTACGCCGTAAGCAGGTGTTCTTGCAGGACTGGGCCGATAAGCTTGACCAGTTTTTAAGTTTTAATGAACGTGACGTACTAAGCGGAGCAGGAAAAATATCCAAGAAAGACGCTGATGACAAAGCGAAATTGGAGTTTGACCGCTTTGCCCAGCAGCGCCGTCGTTTAAAAGAAGCCGAAGGCGCACGGGCCAATATTGCAGCACTCAAGGCCATACTCAAAAAAGATAAATAGCCGATATAGTGCAGCCCTGATCTCTAATGAGTTGAGGGCTGTGTTGTAAGAGGATAACTATAAGGGATTATCCATCTTAAAATCGTCGATATCGCCTGCCATTTTGAATAGATTGGTATCATTCCAACGGCACAGTTGTCTAATCCTCATCAGATTAGCGTTAGTTCTACGGATGATGGCAAAAGCGTCCTCAACTACCTCAATCACAGGTTTTTCCCAGTCTTGTGCTCGGGTAAACGTAGTTTTGGGGTATCGGAAATGCCCATCTCGCGGAAGATAATGGCTGATTACTTGGAATCCGTCAGAATTCTTTTTAGGCTTAAACTGGTTATAAACCCAAAAAATTTCGAGTTTCTTGTTTCTTAGCCTTACACGACAACCAAAATGACCTGGGTAGCCTTCAGAGTTTTTACCTCTATGGTCTCGGTTGTGCTGCCAGAACAAGTCTGCAATTTTTTGTGCTATGTAGAAGTAGCGGAGCTGTTCTATTTCGGTTGATTTATGGGTGTAGTGTAGATATTGCTCTGATATGGTTAGGGAAAAAAGCATAGCGTCATCTTGATTAACGTTTGTGCTATTGGCAATAAAGGTTTCCCAAATATTAATTTGTGTTTCTAGTCCTTTAAATGATTTTGAGAAGGCTTTTATGTACTCAGATTGTGGTTGATTTCCCCCATTTAGTGCGGCACCAAATGTAGCTATCTGTTGTTCTAAAAATGAATGATTTGTGGTCATTACATAATCCTCTGTGTTGTGAATTCAGAGTTAGTCTATTGCTACATACCCACTTTCATCCGCCGTCGTCATGCCTTTTTTGGGCACCTAGGTCTTTTGTTGTCGCGCCTTAGCCAAAAGACCCAGCCAATTCCTTTCCAGATAATTATCTGATGGGGGACCTAGACAGTTTTATTCCATACAAGCGTCATCATCCTCAAAAGACCTAATCCAAATGATTCCACTTTTAATGGGGGACATGGCTTTAAGTGGTGTAAATCGTCAGGTCTCCAAGCTTTCACATGTGAAAGTTTATTCTTGGGGCGTTCACAGGCGCACAAATTGATACGGTAATGTCTGTCAACTCATCAATGGCTTAGCTTTTTGCTCTTCAGAGGCTGTTTTTAATCTATATGTTGAATAAATGTCATTAAATATCAGTGTCTTGAAATTTATTATTGAAGTTCCCCAAAAGGGCAGCTCCAGCGGTCTGTTTAGTTAGCCTTTTTCGAGATGATTGCTCCTGCAAGTTAGATACTAAACAGGAGTTATCATGACGGGTAATACCAAACCTAAACAAAACGAACGGTTACTGACATATGCAGAAGTGTGTGACGTTTTGCAAACGTCACAAGCGACACTTCGTCGCTACGTGCGAGATGGACGCTTTCCTCCTCCAATAAAACCCAATCCCAATGGCCGCTCTGTGCGGTTTAGGTACAGCGATATTGCTGCATGGTTGAGTGATTTATAAAAGGGGGAAGGGATGCAAAAGAAGTTGCAGGATGATGGAATCTATTGCTTGTCAGCTGACCGCTGGCAGCGAATAGGTGGTTGGATGCAGGTATTGGCTCGCACTCGTTTAACTGACAAACGACATGGGCATGGAGCGCTGCTGGAATGGCAAAATTTTGATGGGGTTAGGTTACGAGAAGTTGTCTATGCCCGTGATCTTAACAGCGATAATGCCCGCCAGATCAGGGATATGCTGGTCGATACTGGGTATCCATTAACCCCTGGCCAATCAAGTTGGAGTCGGCTTCAACATTATCTAGTAGAACAGATGGCTCTTGCTGCTCCGGCAACTGTGGTGAATCGCACTGGCTGGCATGGGCCCATATTTGCCACAAGCAGTTGGATTGTGGGTTCTGCTGACGAACCCCATTATTTTGTGGGTCAGTTGTCCAGTTCCAAGCTGTTAGAGGAAGCTGGGAGTTTGAGTGATTGGCAAAACCATGTTGGGAAGCTATGCCGTGGGAATCCGCTAGCTATTTTCTGCATAGGAACTGGGTTGGCAGCACCATTACTAGCTCCTTCTGGTATGGAAAATGGAGCCTTTCATTTTGTTGGTGCTTCTTCTGCCGGTAAAACAACTTTATTGCAGATTGCGGCAAGCTTATATGGCAGCGATAGCTATAGACGTAGCTGGATCTCGACAAGCAATGGATTAGCTGCTGTCTCGTCGGAGCATAACGACATGCTGCTGACGTTGGATGAGATAGGAATGGCTCGCCCAGAAGATGTTGATACCGCCATTTATCAGATCATGAATGGTTCAGGAAAACTGCGCGCTAACGTGTCAGGAGAGTTGGCCGCGACGTCACAATGGCGAACGCTGGTGCTCAGTAGCGGGGAAGTTTGGATTGCCGAATTACTTCAGCAGATAGGAAAGCCACTTAGGGCTGGTCAGCAGATACGACTGGTGGAGATCCCAATTTTTGGTATACATGGTGCATTCGATGAATTACATGGCCGTAAGAGTGCTCAACAGTTCGTTGATGAGCTTAAAACGTCCTGCCAGTGCTTTCATGGCACAGTAATCCGAGAGTGGTTATCGCTACTTACAGGGCTACATGATGAGCTTAGCCGCTACCTCAGCTATGAAATTGCTCGTCTTAGCAACGCTTGGACAAGCGACTCAATGGCCTCTCAAGTACAGCGAGTCGTTAGACGATTTGCACTTATTGGCACCGCACTATGTCTTGCTAATAGAAACTTCATCCTGCCATGGTCCGAAGAAGAGTCACTTGAAGCGGTACATAAAGTCCTTCGTGCGTGGCTCGCTAATCGTGGGCATTCTAGGAATTCGGAAGAGTTTAGGCTGCTCAGATCTCTGGAAAAAGCGATGCGCAACTGGGAACACAATATTGGTGAAATTGATCAGGATTCAGGCAAGGGAATGCATGGTTACCGCCGTTCACTGGATGGATGCGAATTGTGGCTTATCAACAAAACTCATTTCCTACAAAAACTTGAGCTTCCCACCCACTATATGCGAGAAGTGGAAATCTTGCTGCAACGCGGTTGCTTGGTAACGAACGAGCGCTCTAGGGGAACCTATAAGACGCGGATTAATGGTGAGTTTCAACGTTTTTTTGCGCTCAAACCTGACCAAGTTAGGCGCCACCTTGAAGACTTAGAGAGGGTTGAACATGACGACTAGCTTAGTGTTCCCAGTTTCCCGTTTATCCCACTTTAACTTGGCAGTGTAGGAGAGTATCAACATGACTGAAAAAGAGATGCTTCAGCGCATGCTGATGGATATGTCATTGCTTAAAAAACTGATTACCGATCATATCAAAAACGAGCAACGTCCTGACACAACAAAGGAAATCCTCACAGTTGAGGAATGTGCTGAGCTGACGGGGCTAAAGAAAAGCACTTTGTACAGGTTGACCCATGAACGCAAGATCCCATTTTTCAAACCTAATGGTAACCGTGTGTTCTTCAGGCGAGCCGATATATTGGCTTGGTTGCAGAGTAATCGAGTGGCTTCTTCTGATGAGATTGATAAAGCCGCTGCTGATCATCTAGTGGCTAACCGAAAATTGTATGGCCGGAGATATTAGGTTGATGCTTAACCATTTGAAAATAAATAGGAATGGTTGGATTTGTTACATGTCACGTTCTTTAACTGTGACATGTAACGGTTACTCGTCGAATTGACAGCTCAGGCTTGGGTTAATTCCCACGAGAAAATCACATGTGATAAGAACGGATGTAAAAACTAACGATCTTATGTGGTTGAAGGAGGGCACTGTCGAGGTGCCCTTTTCTTTGTAAAGATTTAGTCGTTTGGTCGCAATAATGCTCTTAGTCTGATGACTCATCGAAGATATCAGGAAAGGTCCGCATGGCCTCTGTGCGGCGGGTTTCCAGAATATCTGCGTAGATTTCTGTTGTTCTGAGTTCGCTGTGGCCAAGCAATCTGGACAGGGAATAGATGTCCAGGCCACGGGCAAGTTGGTTTACTGCAAAGGTATGGCGGCCTGCATGAAAGGTTACGTGTTTGGTTATCCCGGCGCGTATAGCCCACTGCACTAGCGCGACGTTGCTATAGCTGTCGTAACGTAAACCCTTAAAAACCCGTTCAGTTGGTTTCCCCTTGTTCTCCAAGTTGAGTAGACGCACCGCAGAATCCGGTAAATCGAGATATTGCAGGCCATTGCCCGAGTTTTTGAGCTTTATCTGGGAAAATATGATTCGGTAGTGCCCTTGAGCAAATAGTTCAATTTCACCCCACACCAGTTTATGAATGTCTGACCAGCGTAGTCCTGTCGTGCAGGAGAACAGAAATGCTCTTCGTAGTACATCGTAACGGCATTCTGCCTTGGTAAGGGCCTTTACCTCATCCAGAGTGAGATAAGTGCGCTGAGTCCTTTCTGCTTTGATGGATTTGACTTGTTCAACAGGGTTATCTCTGATTATTCTGTCTCGTTGCGCTTGGTTGAGCGCAGCCCGGATTTTATTGAAGTAGCTACAGGCGGTATTTCTGGAGAGGCCGGTATCTGATTTTGTCATTGCCTCATGCTGTAGGTAATGGCGGAACCCTTCCAAGAAGTATTTATCTACTTGTTCAAAAGTGAGTTCTGCGTGGCGGTGATAACGGTGGAGATGGATGCCCGCTGAAATCCAAATTGAGTAATTGGATTTACTACCGGATGCTTTACTTGCTGTTACTTGATCGAAGTAATCAAAGAAGCTGGCATTGAGTTTGGTGCGGTCATCCAATCCATGTTTGGCAGATTCCATTTCCAGTAGACGCTTGGCTCGAATGGCCTCAGCTTTTTGCAATGTAGTTTTATTGTGCTCGCGCTCAACTGCGTTTTTTGGCTTGTTGTAGAGGAATAGATTCAGCGGCTCGTAAGAGCGCTTTTGAGCCCTTGAACCGTCTTCCGAGGTCTTTGAGCCGTAATAGTACACAAGCCTGATGGGGCGCAGGCCATTCTTATCTGGTTCTCGCTTTTGTATATTGATTTTCATAGGTTTTTCTCATCTTGTGCTCCGCATGTGCTCCAGAATTTATCTTCGGAGCACATACGGAGCAAGAATCGACAAAACCCTTCAAATCACTTCCCACCAAGTAAAACAAAATTATTTTAAAATCATAATGTTGTTTTGATTTGGTTTGATACGTTTTACTATTTTACTTCCCGATACAGAAAGAGCTGAAAATCTTGCCGAGTAAATCGTCAGAAGTGAAGCGGCCAGTGATTTCTGATAGTGCTAATTGGCACATGCGTAACTCTTCTGCCAGCAGTTCTCCTGCTAGATACACTTCTAATTGTTCTTTACCCAATTGCAGATGGCTTGCGGCGAGTTCAAGGGCTTCTAAGTGACGACGCCGGGCGATAAAGCCACCTTCGAGGTTACTCTGGTAGCCCATGAGTGATTTTAAATGCTGCTTTAACTGTTCTACACCTAAGCCTGTTTTCGCCGAGATCCGGTAAACACTATAACCTTGTTCCTCTGTCATCATTAAGTCTTCGCCAGTGAGATCGGCTTTATTGCGGATCACTGTCACACCTAAATTTGAGGGCAGGCGATCGACAAAGTCAGGCCAAATATCATGGGGATTAACGGCGGCAGTGGTGGTGCCATCCACCATGAATAGCACTCGATCAGCACTGTTTATTTCATTCCAAGCGCGTTCTATACCAATTTGTTCAACGGTATCTGTCGTATCGCGTAGACCTGCGGTATCGATAATGTGCAGTGGCATGCCATCTAAGTGGATGTGCTCGCGTAATACATCCCGTGTTGTACCAGCAATTTCGGTAACGATAGCCGATTCTTTACCGGCTAAGGCGTTTAATAAGCTGGATTTTCCAGCGTTAGGACGACCCGCGATCACGACTTTCATGCCTTCGCGGATGATAGAACCTTGTTTAGCACTGGCTTGCACTAGGTCAAGTTTGTCGATGATTTTGTAGAGTGCATTGGCAATTTTACCATCACTTAAAAAGTCGACTTCTTCATCGGGGAAATCAATCGCAGCTTCTACATATAAACGTAGGTTAGTGACTTGATCCACCAGCTCATGGACTTCCTTAGAAAATTCCCCCTGGAGTGATTGCAGCGCACTTTTAGCCGCTTGCTCACTGGTGGCATCGATAAGATCGGCAATCGCTTCGGCTTGGGTCAAGTCTAGCTTATCGTTCATAAAGGCTTGTTCGCTGAATTCACCAGGTTTGGCTATTCGAATACCACCGACTTCCATTACACGTTTGATCAGCATGTCTAGAACGATTTGGCCGCCGTGGCCTTGAAGCTCCAATACATCTTCGCCAGTAAAGGAATTGGGGCCTTTAAAAAACAGCGCTATGCCTTGGTCGATTACTTGGCCTGTTGCACTTTTAAAGTCGCAATAATCGGCATATCTTGTTTTAGGAAGATGACCCAATAAGGCCATAGCGACATCACTGGCCTTGTTGCCTGAAATTCGGATGATGCCAACGCCGCCACGTCCGGGCGCGGTGGCTTGAGCCACGATAGTGTCAGTTGTCACGGAAATACCCACCAAACTAATATCTACCAAATCATGTAAAGGAAAAGGCGGCTAATTAAGCCGCCTTTAGTATTATTTTCACTTTATGCTTTGCTAAAGGTAGGGCTTATTTTAAGCCTTTTTTCTCAAGACCTGCATAAATAATCTTCTGCTGCGTGATGGCAACTATGTTACCTACTAACCAGTACAGTACTAGACCTGATGGGAACCACAGGAAGAATACGGTAAAGATTACTGGCATCCATTGCATCATTTTCACTTGCATTGGATCCATTGTCGGCGCAATTGGTTGCATCTTCTGCATTACAAACATAGAGACGCCCATCAGCAGCGGCAGTATGTAGTAAGGATCTTGTACCGATAAATCGTGGATCCACAGCATAAATGGTGCATGACGTAATTCGAAGCTTTCTAGCAATACCCAGTATAAGGCAATGAAGATTGGCATCTGTAAAATAATAGGTAAACAGCCACCCATAGGGTTAACTTTTTCTTTCTTATACAGTTCCATCATGGCTTGACCCATCTTTTGACGGTCATCACCAAAGCGTTCTTTCAAATCTGTCAGCTTAGGTTGCAGATTACGCATCTTCGCCATTGAGGTGTACTGCGCTTTTGTCAGCGGGAACAGTAAACCACGAACGGTTAACGTGATCAGAATAATTGCCACACCCCAGTTACCGACGAATGATTGATAGAACATCAATAGCCAGTGAATAGGAACTGCTAACCACCATAAGAAACCGTAATCGACCACGAGATTTAAGGTTTCAGAAATCGCTGACAGTGCCGCTTGATCCTTAGGACCAACATAGAACTGTGAGCTAATTTCTTGGCTGGCACCAGGTGCAATATCGTATACCGCGCCGCGGAAACCAATATTAGCTAAACCGCCAGCACTGACACTAGAAAAAATAGTGTTGCTGTCAGTTGCGGGTGGCACCCAAGCTGAAACGAAATAGTGTTGTAACATGGCTGCCCAACCGCCTAAAGTGGCTTGGTTCAGGTTACTTTTGGCCATGTCGTCAAAGTTGTATTTTTCATAGCGCACATCATTCGTTGAGAACGCACCACCACGATAGGTAGGCATCATCATGCTGCTTTCAGATGGCTTGATCGTTTGTTTAATCTGACCGTACATCTGAACTTGCAGTGGTGCTGCTGAAGTGTTGTTGATTTTATAGTCAACATCTATGTTGAACTTACCGCGATGGAATACGAACACTTTAGTGTAAGTCACACCATTGTCAGCAATATAAGTTAACGGTACTTCTAAGGTATCTTGGCCTTCGGCTAAGGTATATTCAGTTGCCGTTGTGCTAAATGCGGCACGGCCTTTTGCGCTGCTATCTATACCATCGCGACCAATTAGGCCGCTTTGAGCGATATAAGTGAAATCATTCGTTTGCTCAAGCAATACGAATGGTTGATCTTTCTCTAGTTCTTTTTTGTGCGAAACTAACGCAGCAAAAACGATGTCACCACCCACTGGATTGATCTGAATGTCTAACTGATCTGTTTTTACCGTAATCAGTTTGCTGTTTGCAGTAACTGCTGCAGCAGGAACACCTGTATCAGCTTCTGGAACATCGGCACTGTGCGAGCTTGCCGCGTTCGCCACTAAGGACGATTCGGTTGCAACGGGTTTAGGAGCTTTGTCTGCTTGCCACTGTTGCCACAGCAAAAAGCTGACAAACAGTAGTCCTATGAGCAATATATTGCGTTGAGATTCCATAGCCTATTTATTACACCTATCATTTTTAGGGGGGACGGGATCACTACCGCCGGGATGTAAAGGGTGACATTTTAATATGCGTTTCAATGCAAACCAACAACCTTTCGCGGTTCCATGCACTTTTATTGCTTCAATAGCGTAGTGAGAGCAGGTGGGATTGAAACGGCATCGAGGGCCCAGTATAGGGCTTATGAATACTTGATAGCCACGAATTAACGTGGTCGCTAGCCATTGTAGCGGCGACTGAGTTTGCGCCATAGCTTTTCTATCAATTTGTTGATTTCAGCGTTTTCCATTTCCATCACGCCATTTCTGACAAGCACAACAATATCAAGATGAGGAATGTCGTGTTGATTTAAGCGAAAACTATCTCTGATCACGCGCTTAATACGGTTACGTTGATTGGCGCGTTTTACATAGCGTTTAGCAACAGTAAGGCCCATACGCGGATGTTGTTCCGTGTTAGGAATAGCGAGCAAGGTAATTTCAGCAGAAGATGCTTTGATGGGATTGGAAAATACAGATTTAAATTGCGCGGGAGTTAACAAACGTAACTCCCGCGAAAAGGTATAGCTAGTCAACTAGTTACCCACTTATTAAGCAGATAAACGAGCGCGACCTTTCGCACGACGACGTGCAAGCACCTTACGGCCGCCTACAGTAGCCATACGAGCGCGGAAGCCGTGAGAACGCTTGCGCTTCAGGTTGCTAGGTTGAAAAGTACGTTTACTCATGATGGCAATCCGTCTTTGTTATTAGTGAACATATCCTTATCTCTAGGATAGAGGTAAGGGCAAAAAAGAGGCCGAATTGTAATCACAATACTTAGTCACGTCAACAACGAAAGTAAGTAAGTGCTTTATTTCTGCCAGCGTATCCTTAGATCAACCCCCAGAATACACCATAAGATGTGGATAACTCTGTGTACGGACACTACATGTAGTAGTGCAGGGGATCTTCGAGCCGATCGAAGGGGCGCCATTATAGATCAATGTGGATCGCTTAATAAAGCAGGATTTGCGGTTAGTGCTGAATAAAAGGATCGTTTTGGATCTTTGATGATCGAGGATATCCACATAGAATGATCTCGCTGGGGATAAATATTTTTTAAGGATAGCGATCCTTGAGATCTCGCTATAGAATACACCTCTTTTTTGATGATCTTTTGGGGATAACTAAGTGGCTGTTTCACTTTGGCAACAATGTATCGGACGACTGCAAGATGAGCTTTCTGCTCAGCAGTTCAGTATGTGGATCAGACCGTTACAAGCCGAAATGGATGGAGATACTCTGGTGCTTTATGCGCCCAACCGCTTCGTGCTTGATTGGGTCAGAGATAAGTACATCAATATCATTAATCAGTTCTTTACTGAGCAAATGGGTAGCGACGCGCCTAAATTGCGTTTCGATATAGGTAGTCGTCCTTCGGCGAAAAAGCCTAGTGTTCCAGCACCGATTGCGCCAACTCGTGTAGCGAATACCCAAACTAAAGCGACGGTAGGCACGACGTTTAATGTCCAAGCCGAGCCTATGGCGAACGCGAATCACCGCAGTAACATTAATCCGAGCTACCAGTTTGATAACTTCGTAGAAGGTAAGTCGAACCAATTAGGTAAGGCTGCGGCGTTACAAGTGGCTGAAAATCCGGGTGGTGCTTATAACCCACTATTTTTATATGGCGGAACAGGTCTAGGTAAGACTCACTTGTTGCACGCTGTCGGTAACGGGATCATTAAAAATAATCCGAATGCCAAAGTGGTTTACATGCATTCCGAGCGTTTTGTTCAGGACATGGTTAAAGCGCTACAAAACAATGCGATCGAAGAATTTAAACGTTACTACCGTAGTGTTGATGCCTTGTTTATCGATGACATTCAATTCTTTGCCAATAAAGACAGATCCCAAGAAGAATTCTTCCATACCTTCAATGCGCTGCTTGAAGGGAATCACCAAATTATTTTGACTTCAGATCGTTATCCAAAAGAGATCGACGGTGTTGAAGACAGATTGAAATCGCGTTTCGGTTGGGGTTTAACTGTGGCTATTGAGCCACCAGAGTTAGAAACCCGCGTAGCGATCTTGATGCGTAAAGCTCAAGAGAGCGGCATTAATTTACCCGATGAAGTGGCTTTCTTTATTGCTAAGCGTTTACGTTCAAACGTACGCGAGCTAGAAGGGGCATTAAACCGCGTTATCGCCAACGCTAACTTCACGGGTCGGCCAATTACTATTGATTTTGTTCGTGAAGCCTTACGTGACCTCTTGGCACTTCAAGAAAAATTAGTCACTATAGACAATATTCAGAAAACCGTAGCTGAATACTACAAGATCAAGATGGCTGATATGTTGTCTAAGCGTCGTTCACGCAGTGTCGCGCGCCCAAGGCAAGTGGCAATGGCGTTATCCAAAGAATTAACTAACCAAAGCTTGCCGGAAATTGGTGATGCTTTTGGTGGTCGAGATCACACCACAGTATTGCATGCCTGTCGTAAGATTGCTCAGCTACGGGAAGAGAGCCACGACATTAAAGAAGATTATGCTAATTTGATTAGAACCTTATCTTCTTAAAACAAGGAATTTGGACACGATGAAATTCTCAATTGATAGGGATGCCCTATTAAAGCCGTTGCAATTGGTGTGTGGTGCGGTAGAAAGACGCCATAACTTGCCCATTTTGTCTAACCTCCTTGTAGAAGTAAGTGGTCACTCACTTAAGCTGACTGGTACAGATTTAGAGGTCGAACTCGTGGGCCAAGCTGTGGTTCACGGTGATATCGAAGAAGGTCGTACTACGGTTCCGGCGAAGAAACTGCTCGATATTGTTAAGTCTTTGCCAGAACAAAGCGAACTGAAAGTCGAACAACAAGATAATAAATGGTTGCTGCGTTCAGGCCGTAGCCGTTTTTCCTTAGCGACGTTGCCCGCAGAAGAATACCCCAATGTTGAAGCCTTTCAAGCTGAGATTGAATTTAGCTTGAAGCAGGGCGTGTTGAAGTCAATTATCGATTCGACGCAGTTTTCGATGGCTAACCAAGATGTACGCTATTACCTCAACGGTTTATTGTTTGAAACTGAAGGTAATGTGTTGCGTGCGATAGCGACTGACGGCCATCGTTTAGCCTTAAGTCATCGTACGATTGAAGCACAATTACCGGAAAAACAAGTCATTGTGCCTCGTAAAGGCGTAATTGAAATGGCGCGCTTATTGGAGTCTGACGATCTCGATATCACCATTGCTATTGGTGATAATGCTATTCGTGCTACCACGGCTAACACAGTATTTACCAGTAAATTAGTCGATGGCCGCTTCCCTGATTATCGCCGTGTATTGCCAAAGGGCGGTGATAAAATTGTGATTGCGAGTCGTAATCACTTGAAGCAAGCGCTGACGCGGGCTTCTATTTTATCCAATGAAAAATTCCGTGGTGTGCGTATTCAACTCGAAAATGGTCTGCTCAAGATCACCGCTAATAATCCTGAACAGGAAGAAGCGGAAGAAATCATTGATGTGGAATACAACAATCAGGCCTTAGAAATTGGTTTTAACGTCAGTTATTTACTGGACGTGCTCAACAACCTTAAGTCCGATGATGTGCGTATCACGCTCATTGATGGTAACTCCAGCGCCCTAATCGAAAACCATTTGGAAGAAGATTCCATGTATGTGGTTATGCCGATGCGCTTATAAACCATCGATTTTTACGTTACCCGTGTCTGTACCTCTGTCTTCGATGTCTATGCCGCTTAACGGCGGCATAGTGTTTAATACGCAGCATTGGCCATTCCTTCACTCATTTACCGATAGTCTTAGCCTGTGGCAGCGATTGAGTTGCTCGTTAAGTGCTATGAATCCTTGCCTACGCCGTTTACGCGGCTTAATGAGTAATGCATGAGCCTGACCCGTCTCAATATCGAAGCATTTCGCAACATTCAGTCCGCACAGTTAATCCCCGCACCTGGGATTAACGTGATTTATGGTCAAAATGGCAGCGGAAAAACCAGTATTTTAGAAGCCATTTATTTCCTCGGTATGGGGCGCTCTTTTCGCAGCCATTTATCCCAACGAGTGATTAATCACGATGACGATAAATTAACGCTATTTGCGACTTTAAATTTAGCGCGCGGTGACAGTAAAATTGGTTTACGCCGATTTCGCAATGGTGAGACGGAAGTGAAAATTGACGGCGAAAAAGTCAAACGTCTGTCGACCTTAGCCGAAGCTTTACCTATTCAAGTGATCACACCTGAAAGCTTTTCTTTACTGTTTGAAGGCCCAAAATCCCGTCGACAATTTATCGATTGGGGCGCATTTC
Source organism: Shewanella sp. SM69 (assembly GCF_025653985.1). Taxonomy (NCBI): domain Bacteria; kingdom Pseudomonadati; phylum Pseudomonadota; class Gammaproteobacteria; order Alteromonadales; family Shewanellaceae; genus Shewanella; species Shewanella sp. SM69. Next base: position 41,734 of record NZ_JAKKRV010000019.1, on the reverse strand, counting down.
ATGCTGACCCACAGTTTTATGGCGCTTGGACGAATGTTCGTCGCGTTCTTAAGCAAAGAAATCAATTGCTTAGAAACGGTTCAGCTTACAGTCATATTCAATTTTGGGACCAAGAGTTTGTGCGCTATGCCGAGCAGGTCACCGAAATACGAAACCATTATGTAGACTCGTTAAATGAGCTACTTAAGGGTATAATCGGGGAGTTTTTACCGAGTGTAGATGTGAAGGTTTCATTTACGCGCGGCTGGGATAGTAAAACGGATTTTGCAGAACTACTCGAAAACCAATATTCCAGAGATTTGGCCACAGGTCATACCGTCAGCGGTCCCCATAAAGCTGACCTTAGACTTCGTGTAGGCACTTTGCCGGCGCAGGATGCCCTGTCCCGTGGTCAATTGAAATTATTAGTCTGTGCACTGCGTATTGCACAGGGAAAGTTGCTCAAACAACAAATAGATAAAAACAGTATTTATCTTGTGGATGATCTTCCGTCCGAGTTGGATGCACAGCATAGGCAGCTATTGCTTAAGCAGTTAACGGATACCGGAGCACAAGTTTTTGTGACCGCCATTGATCCTGCTGCAATAGTCGATTCGTTACACACGCCTCCCAGTAGGATGTTTCATGTGGAACAGGGACGTGTAACGGTAATTGAATAACCATTGAGAGAATAATATGTCAGAGAATAGTTACGATTCTTCGAGTATTAAGGTCCTTAAGGGCCTTGATGCAGTACGTAAGAGACCTGGGATGTATATTGGTGACACCGACGACGGTACGGGTCTACATCATATGGTGTTCGAAGTAGTCGATAACTCTATCGATGAAGCCTTAGCCGGCCACTGTAGCGATATTACGATTACTATCCATGTAGATGGTTCGGTTTCTGTTAAGGATGACGGCCGTGGTATTCCGGTCTCTATCCATGAGGAAGAAGGCGTATCGGCGGCAGAAGTTATTATGACGGTATTGCATGCCGGCGGTAAGTTCGACGATAACTCCTATAAAGTGTCTGGCGGTCTCCACGGCGTGGGTGTATCGGTTGTAAACGCTTTATCTAAAAAGCTGCAAATGACCATTCGTCGTGCTGGCAAAGTATACGAGCAGTTTTATACTCACGGTGTGCCTGATGCGCCGATCAAAGAGATTGGTGATGCAACCAAAACCGGTACCGAAATCCGTTTTTGGCCAAGTGAAGATACCTTCAGCGATGTTGAATTTCACTTTGAAATTCTGGCAAAGCGCGTGCGTGAACTGTCTTTCCTTAACTCAGGCGTGGGTATCCGTCTGGTTGATGAACGTGACAATAAAAATGAATTCTTTAAATACGAAGGCGGTATTAGCGCATTCGTCGATTACCTGAACCGTAACAAAACCCCAGTCAACAAAGATGTATTCCACTTTATGCAAGAGCGTGAAGATGGCATTACCGTTGAAGTGGCTATGCAGTGGAATGACGGTTATCAAGAAAATATTTTCTGTTTTACCAACAACATCCCACAGCGTGATGGTGGTACTCACTTAGTCGGTTTCCGTAGTGCGTTGACACGTAACCTCAACAGCTACATGGAAAACGAAGGCTATAACAAGAAAGGCAAAACCAGCGCGACTGGCGACGATGCCCGCGAAGGCTTGACTGCCGTTATCTCTGTTAAAGTGCCAGATCCTAAGTTCAGCTCGCAAACCAAAGACAAACTGGTTTCTAGTGAAGTGAAAACCGCGGTTGAACAAACCATGGGTGAGAAGCTGAACGATTATCTGCTGGAAAACCCAGCCGATGCTAAGTTGATTGTCGGTAAGATTGTCGATGCGGCCCGTGCCCGTGAAGCGGCGCGTAAAGCCCGTGAAATGACCCGTCGTAAAGGCGCACTCGATTTAGGTGGTTTGCCAGGTAAGCTGGCCGATTGCCAAGAAAAAGATCCCGGTCTTTCAGAAATTTACATAGTGGAAGGTGACTCTGCTGGCGGTAGCGCTAAGCAGGGACGTAACCGTAAGAACCAAGCGATTCTGCCACTGAAAGGTAAAATTCTAAACGTTGAGAAAGCACGCTTCGATAAGATGTTGTCTTCTCAAGAAGTGGCCACACTGATCACGGCGCTCGGCTGTGGTATTGGTCGCGACGAATATAACCCAGATAAAACCCGTTATCACAACATCATCATCATGACGGATGCTGACGTCGACGGCTCGCACATTCGTACTTTGCTGTTGACCTTCTTCTTCCGTCAAATGCCTGAATTGATTGAACGTGGTTATGTGTATATTGCTCAACCGCCTTTATTTAAAGTGAAAAAGGGCAAGCAAGAACAGTATTTGAAAGATGAGCCAGCATTGACTCAATACCTCACGACTCAAGCATTGGATGGCACTGTTGTGTATCCAACGCAAGGTGCGATTGGTATGTCAGGTGAGCCGTTAGAGCGTTTAGTGACTCAGTATCGTGAAGTGGAAGCCATTGTTGCTCGTTTAGAGCAGCGCTATCCAACGCACATTACTAACCGTATGCTTTACCATCCAATGATCACCAACGAGATGTTGGCCGATGAAGGCAAGATGAAAGAGTGGATCGATGCCTTTATCCATGAGCTGGTGGAAATGGAAAACAGCGGTGTACTGTATTCTGCTGAGCCGATTCTCGATCCTGAGCGTAAAGTGTATCTGCCTAAGATCACCATTCGTAAACACGGTATCGATACTAACTATCTGTTTACTTATGACTTCTTCCAATCAAGCGATTATCAACGTATCGGTAAGTTAGGTGCGGCGTTAGATGGCATGATTGAAGAAGGCGGCTATGTACAACGCGGCGATCGTGTTAAAGAAGTCGGCAGCTTCCTTGAAGCGCTAGATTGGACGATTTCTGAAGCCAAACGCGGCTTATACATTCAACGTTATAAAGGATTGGGTGAGATGAACCCTGAGCAATTGTGGGAAACTACAATGGATCCTGAATCACGCCGTATGTTGCAAGTCACGATTGATGATGCCGTGGGTGCCGATCAGTTGTTCACTTGTTTGATGGGTGATCAAGTTGAACCTCGTCGTGAGTTCATCGAAGCGAACGCATTGAACGTGGCTAACTTAGACGTTTAATGCTAGATGTATAATATTAGACGTGTAATGCGTGTTAAGACTCGCGTTAGTACTTGAATGATTAAGGGAAAGCCAAGGCTTTCCCTTTTTTATCTCTATGATTTATCTTTTTATCGATCAATACCCGCTTCATCCGCTGCAACAATTTCAGTCTCTGCTTTAGCCGCATTAATCCACGCCTGCATTTCCGGACAGCTGATCACATGCTGCATATAGGCACGGCTTGCCTGCGAGACTTCAATATCGTAGGTAAGAAAACGCATAACCACAGGGGCAAACATCATGTCGGCAATCGACCATTGGCCAAATAACCAAGTACCTTCGGCATGTGATGGGGCAAACTCGGCCATCTGTGCAGACCAAATCGCATCGATGCGCTCAATGTCTTTGCGGACCGCATCTGTGAGCTCAACATAGCGCCTCGCACGTATGTTCATTGGTAGGGCGTTACGCACGGCATTAAAGCCAGAATGCATTTCACTGGCAATCGATCTGGCCTTGGCTTTTTGTTTAGGTTCTTGCGGCCATGCGCTACCGGCAAGATAGGTGTCGTTGAGGTATTCACAAATTGATAGTGAATCCCATACCGTAATGCCGCCATCGACTAATGTCGGTACTTTTAAAGTCGGCGAAATGGCTTTGAGTTGCTGATAGAAGCTGTTGGTATCGAGTTGCAGTAATACTTCGTTGAACGGTACGCCAGATTTTGCGGCCATAAACCAAGCCCGCAGTGACCAGCTAGAGTAGTTTTTATTGCCAATATAAAGATCCATTGTTTGTCCTTGAGTGAAATGCCGAGTGTTTCTGCAAAGCTACTATATGGACTCATTTCACCTATGACTAATGAATATTTTACCCTTTCTACATCCGCTAATACGCGTCATTTCTCTTGAGCTTACGAGTCACTTTTATTGAATTTAAACGACTCACAGCATTGAGATAATTTAACCATATCTTAATTACTTTGTTCGATGGATTCTGTCGAGATGAAGGCTAATTGGCGAGATAAATGGATGTGGCAGCGAGTGATTTACCCCGTAAGTGCACTGATTTTTATGCTATCGGCGGTGGCAAACGCCGATGAGGCAAATAAGTTATTGAATATGTGTAAGGCCTGTCATGGCGAGTCCGGTGTGAGTCGTTTTGAGCATATTCCTAACATTGAATGGCAAAACTCAGAATACCTATTGAAGCAACTGCGAGCCTTTAAGGCGGGGGATCGCCAAGATCCCACTATGACTAAAGTCGCCCAACTCTTGACTGAGGCTGATATGCAGCTGATGGCGGATTACTTTTACCTCGGAAAGGATAAATAACATGGATCTTAATCGTCGGGTTTTTATTAAAGGTGCGGTAGCGACGTCTGTGTTATCAGCTTTACCCGTTAAGTGGGTATTTGCCGATCAGCTTCCCGCAGCCGTCACTCCTCTGGATATATCAACATTAACTTGGACTAAGGCAGAGGACTTGCCGAGTTATTTCAAAGTGTTAAACACTCATCCACTGAATGCGTTTCCGCCGGAGCATAAGCTCGCTCCTGCTGTGACGCCTGCCGATGCATCGTTTATCCGTTGGAATGGCATAGTGCCTGATTTTAAGGCGCTGGATGCTAAGACTTGGACTTTTAAAGTGGATGGCGAGTCCGTTGCTACTCCGAAAACCTACACAATCGATGAGCTCAAGCGCCGCTTTAAGCATTACACATTACAGTTACTGATTGAATGTGGCGGTAATAGTCGCTCTGGCTTCTTTCCTAGTACTAAAGGCAATCAATGGAATAATGCTGGCGTATTTTGCTCCGAGTGGACAGGTGTCTTAGTGAGTGATGTGCTTAAGGATTGTGGTATTAAAGCTGATGCTGTTTATACAGGCCACCACGGTGTTGATCGGCATTTGAGCGGCAAAGGTGAGGCGATTTCACGCGGCGTACCAATAAAGGCGGCGCTCGAAGAGCTTGGGCTTATTGCATGGTCGATGAACGGTGAGGACATTCCGTATTTACATGGATATCCCTTACGTATTGTGTTTGGTGGACGGCCAGGCTCCGTTTCGCAAAAAGCGGCGACGGGGATCAGTGTGCGTAATAAAGTCCATGATGGACATAAAATGGAAGCACCAGCGTATCAACTCCCTAAATATCCTATAGCGCCAGGTGAGTCCGTTGATGATAAAGACTATAAAATCATTGAAGAAATGATAGTGAAGTCATTGATCACTCAACCCCAATCGGGAACCGAATTAGCTGTGGGCCAGAAGATAGCCATCGCAGGCCATGCTTGGGCGGGATTGCGGGAAGTCGTTAAAGTGGAAGTGAGTTATGACTATGGAACCCGCTGGTTTACCGCTGAGTTAGAAAAACCTAAAAACGTAGCGGCATGGCAGCAGTGGAAGATTGAATTGCAATTACCGTCGCAGGGATATTATGAAATCTGGGCCAAAGCGACCGATAGTGAAGGTGATAGTCAGCCTGTCGTACAACCGCAATGGAATCCTAAGGGATATATGTTTAATGGTTGCCATCGTATTGCTGTTAGGGTGGTGTAATGAGAGTGCTGAACAAGCTATTTATTTTTCTTGGGCTAGTGGCATCCAGTATTTCGCTAGCCGCTGAGTATCCAGTGGACCCTAAATCGGGTTTGATCATGGCTCCTGGCTGGGAGTTAGTGAACTATCAATGTAATGCCTGCCATACCAGTATGATAGTCGTGCAAAACCACGGCGATAAAGCCTTTTGGAAAGAGACTTTGCAGTGGATGATAGACACTCAGGGTTTATGGGACTTGTCGGATACTTGGGCGCCGACCTTGAGTTATCTAAGCACTTATTATGGTCAAGCTGAAATGGATATGACGATCTTCAGACGTCTACCTTTAGAACCGAACCTGCAGCCTGTGCTAGTTAAACCTTTCCCTAAGGAGCCAAAATGAGAGCGATTATCATAAGTTTGATTGCGCTATGTGGCTTATCCACAGAGGTTAATGGAGAGGTTTATCAAGCAGATATAGAGCGAGGTCAGGCATTGGCTACAGCACAGTGTGAGTCATGCCATGGCAATGCAGTGATCGCTATGGCCAAGCAATTCCCAAACTTAAAGGGACAAAAATTAGCTTATCTTAATAAACAGCTCGTCGATTTTAAAACCGGTTTACGACTCGATCCTTTGATGCAATCACAAGTCAGCGCGTTAAGTTCTGAGCAATTACAAGATGTGGCGCTGTTTTATAGCCAGCAAGTTACACCGAACCTAAGTGCGAATTAGCGCGAGTATATAGTGTGTTATTTGAATTAAACCGATATAGGGTTTAGTAAGGAATACGGGGTGATATTTTGTAGATTTGATTATGCAGTGGTTCGTTAACCTAGGCTACGTTGTAGTCGGTAGAAGTAATCATGCCATTCCGCTTGCGCCGTTGCCGCTTGTTCATCGTCAACCAATTCGAATTTAACTGTCTGTCCTGGGCGAGTTTGCGCGAGTTTCCACAGATCGGCTTCAATAATCACGGCTATTTGAGGGTGATTGCTGGTGGTCTTAGCATCGGCAAGTAACACTAAAGGTTGCCCTGAAGCTGACACTTGAATGACTCCGGGCTTGACTGTATGGGATTGAACGGGAAATGGTTTTGCTAAGGTCAATATTTCCCCGTTGAGTATTGCACTTGCACGATTGCTTTCTGCCGACAGTTGCCACTGTGTTTGCCAGAATGTTTGCTGAGATTTCAACGAGAAGGCTTGGGTGTGCTTTGTTGCGAGTGCGCGAATATGCCCATTCCAACTTTTTTGAATTGCGCCAACTTGCCTTCTTAGTGGATGAGCTGAACCTAAGGTCAGGTTATCGCCAGCTTCTAATGCGCGGCCATGAAATCCACCGATACCTGAGGTTAAATCGGTAGCGGCAGAATTCATCACTAGCGGTACTTTAACGCCGCCATCAACGGCAATATAAGCACGCATGCCTTTATTTCCCCCTCTAAGACTGAGTTTTTGCCCTGCCTTAATGGAGTAACGCCAGCCACAAACTATGGGCTTATTGTCTATACGCGCATCGAAATCGGCACCGGTTAAGGCAATCCAAGCGTCGCGTTTAAACAAAAAAATCGATTGGCCGAAGGTCAATTCTAATACGGGTGTGTTATCTGGGTTTGATAATAGGCGGTTTGCTAAACACAGGGCAGGTCTATCTAAGGCGCCAGCTTGGGTTACACCTAAATGTCGGTATCCCATGCGTCCGAGATCTTGAACTGTGGTTAGTGCACCCGCTTTTATTACCTCGATCATCAAATATTCCGTCGTTAGCTGGCGAGTATGTCGTGAATGACTTAAAGGGAGACGAAATACGTATCACTTTATGAAGGGTGGACATATTGTCAACCAAATGATGCCGTAATGTAAGTTTTTTGAGGTTTCAAGTTGTAACCAAGATTGTCTTTGTAAAAGCAGTAATGGTGGTATAGAAGAAGTCCGAAATGAATTGAATATGTTACACTTAAGCTAAGTATTAGCCTGTCTACAATGTCTTAATACACGGCTTGAGCTGATCAAAATGGATTTATGATGGGCAATATTTAACTGACTTTTTAACAATTATTTATAATGACAGGTTGATGCTTCTTGATTAAATCACTTTTTAATAAACTCTTTAATATTCGCGATACGGCGACCGTTGAGAGACCCAAAAGTTTTTCAACGACGGACTTAGGTAAGTCGCTTGAACCTGCGCGAAAGCCAGCTAAACCTCTCGAAGACATTAGTGTGGTATCTGTGGATTTATCTGCACTCTTTTATAGTTTGTTATTTCCGACACGGGTTAAGGACACTGGCGGTGTAGCGAATAATCTTGAACGTCGAGTCATGGCGGAGATAGAGCAGGCCTTGGCATCGCCACAAGTGATCGCCGAAAAAGTGCTAAAGCTGCCGTCAAAGGTATTGGAATTAGATCGTAAGCTGGCCGATCCTCAGTTTGATATTAAGGATCTATTAGCGCTTATTGAGCGAGATCCTTTACTGAGTATTGAGGTACTTAAGCTATGTAATTCCCCTGCGTTTAAACGTAGTGATAGGGATATCACCAGTTTGCAACAGGCTTTGGTACAGCTTGGTCGTGAACAGTTGAGAAAGTTTGTCACCACTTGTCTAGTGCGTGAAATGTTGGATATCAAGCCAATTTATTTTCGTCGTTTCGGCGCTGAAATTTGGCGCCACTCGATGCAAGTCGCCTTTCTCGCCAGTGAGTTAAGCGATGAAGATCAAGATACGGCTTTTTTATTGGGCTTATTGCATGATGTCGGCAAGCTGGCCATTTTCAAAATACTACTCGATGCGTTTGTGCAGGCGGAGCCGGGAGAACAGCCTAATTCTGGGCTATTTAGACAAGTGATGACGACGAAATCGTTAACCTTAAGTTCATTGCTCGCTAAGCATTGGCAGTTACCCAATACCTTTGAAACAGAATTAGACAAGCTCGCCAGTGTGAACTCGCGCCCGCAAGCTGGGCTCGCCGCTGTGATATGGCGGGCGAATGTGATCAGCGAGATTTCTATGCTGCATCAAGCAGGGCAATTGTCTCCTGAAATATTGGCGAATTTACTGCAGCAAGTTAACTTAGATCAAACTCAATTTGATGGCTTACATCAAAAACTGACGCAGTTCTGATTGGGCGGCTTATGAAATCAGGACAATAAAAAACGCGCTATTGAGCGCGTTTTTTATAAAGCGATAATTTTAAAAGCTTTAGTATCATTATTGCAGTAGTGATATATCCGCGACGTGCAGGAACTGCTCGCGTAGATTATTCAATAATGCCAACCGATTGTTTTTCAACGCTTCATCATCTGCCATGACCATCACATCTTCGAAGAACTGATCCACACTTTCACGTAGGCCAGCCAACAAAGTTAAGGCTTGTTGGTAATCGGCATTGGCAAACAAAGGCGCCAACTGTGGTTGCAGCTCGTTCAACTTGGCCGCTAATGCTTGTTCTGCGACTTCGGTTAACAGATTCGCATTGATGGTTGTTGGTAAAGCACCTTCAACCTTAGCCAGAATGTTGGATACACGTTTGTTCGCTGCCGCAAGTGCACTAGAAGCTTCTAGGCTTCTAAAGTGTGATACCGCATTGATACGGCTATCAAAATCAGCTGGGCGTGTTGGGCGACGTGCTAGCACGGCTAAGATCACATCAACACCAATACCTTTATCTTGATACCAAGCGCGGAAGCGAGCCATTAAGAACTCTAACACTTCGTCGCTTGCATTGGCGTTGCTTAAGTTAGTGCCGTGGAGCTCCTGAGCTTTGGCTATCAGCGTTACTAAGTCCAGTGGCAGTTTATTCTCAACGATAATACGCAGCACACCGATGGCGGCACGGCGTAGGGCAAAGGGATCGGCAGCGCCTTTGGGTGCTTGGCCAATACCAAAGATACCGACTAAAGTATCGAGCTTGTCTGCTAATGCGACTGCGCAAGATACGCCAGCACTAGGCACTGTATCGCCAGAGAACTTAGGCTTGTATTGCTCTTCCATCGCAATCGCAACAGCTTCGGTTTCACCATCAAGGCGGGCGTAGTGCATGCCCATAGTGCCTTGAGTGTCGGTAAACTCCATCACCATATTGGTCATCAAATCGGTTTTAGATAACAAACCTGCACGGGCTGCATCAACCGTATTTGCGCCAGTTTGCTCGGCAATAAAGGCGGCTAGGGCAGAAATACGATTCACTTTGTCTTTTAAGGTGCCGAGCTGTTGTTGGAACAGGACGGTTTCTAGGCTAGGTAAACGCGATTCCAGCGTGTGTTTTTTATCGGTATTAAAAAAGAACTCGGCATCGGCAAGACGTGGGCGAACGACTTTCTCGTTACCTGAGATAATTTGCGCGGGATCTTTAGATTCGATATTGGCCACAAAGATAAAGTTTGGCAGTAACTTGCCTGCATCATCAAAGACTGGGAAGTATTTTTGGTCGCCTTTCATGGTATAGACCAAAGCTTCAGACGGTACACTTAAGAATTTTTCTTCGAAGCTAGCGGTCAATACCACAGGCCATTCAACCAAAGAGGTGACCTCTTCAAGCAGGCTATCTTCGATATCGGCTGTGCCACCAATCTTAGCGGCGGCTTTTTCGGCATCGGCTTTGATTAATGCTTTACGGCTTTCGTAATCGGCGATGACTTTGCCTTTTTCTTTTAGGTCGGCAAGGTAGTGATCAGCGTGTGCTAATTCAAACTGCTTGAGCCCCATAAAGCGGTGACCGCGAACAGTGCGTGCCGATTTGATACCCAGCAATTCACCTTCAATCAACTCACTGCCTAGCAACATAGTCGCGGTGTGAACAGGGCGAATAAATTGGGTTTTATTATTGCCCCAACGCATTGGCTTAGGAATGGGCAATTTATCGAGTGCACGTTGAGCCATGGCAGCGATCAAACTTTTGGTTTCGACGCCTTCAACTTTGGCGTTATGGACTAACCATTCGCCTTTATCTGTAACTAAACGTTCGGCTTGTTCAACAGTAATACCATTACCACGTGCCCAACCTTCGGCGGCTTTAGTCGGTTTGCCTTCTGCATCGAATGCTGAACTCACTGCTGGGCCGCGTTTTTCAACGACTTTGTCAGCTTGTGCAAGGGCAAGTTCAGTGACGTTAATTGCCAGACGACGTGGCGCTGCGTACCAAACGGCTGAGCTGAACGCTAAATCGGCTTTGGTGAGTTCTTCAGTAAAGTTAGCTAAAAAGGATTCAGCCAGTTTACGCAGTGACTTAGGTGGTAATTCTTCCGTGCCTAACTCTATGAGTAAGTTTTCAAAATTCATGTTTTTACCTCTACTTACACATTGGGAAGCCAAGCGCTTCGCGTGCCTGATAATAAGATTCAGCGACCGCTTTCGCCATAGTACGAACGCGTAAGATGTAGCGTTGGCGCTCGGTAACTGAAATGGCATGGCGGGCATCGAGCAGGTTGAAGGCGTGTGAGGCTTTCATCACTTGCTCGTAGGCGGGCAGAGGTAAAGGTTTTTCGAGCGACAATAAATGCTGACACATTTTTTCGCACTGATCGAACAGGGTGAACATAAAGTCCACATCGGCGTGCTCGAAGTTATAGGTCGATTGCTCGACTTCGTTTTGATGGAACACATCGCCATAGGTGATTCGGCCCAGTGGACCATCGGTCCATACGAGATCATAAACACTATCTACGCCTTGGATATACATGGCCAGACGCTCTAGGCCATAGGTGATTTCACCTGTGACAGGGCTGCATTCGATGCCGCCGACCTGTTGGAAGTACGTAAACTGAGTCACTTCCATACCATTAAGCCAAACTTCCCAGCCTAAGCCCCAAGCACCTAGTGTTGGTGATTCCCAGTTATCTTCTACAAAGCGGATATCGTGGATTTGAGTATCAATACCCAGTGCTTGCAGTGAGCCTAAATACAGCTCTTGAATATTGTCAGGAGAAGGCTTCAACACGACTTGGAATTGGTAGTAGTGCTGCAGGCGGTTAGGATTTTCACCGTAACGACCATCCGTAGGGCGGCGCGATGGCTGCACATAGGCACTGCTCATAGGTTCAGGCCCTAAAGAACGTAGGAAAGTTTGTGGGTGGAATGTACCAGCGCCGACTTCCATATCTAGAGGTTGAACAATTGCACAGCCTTGCTGTGCCCAATATTCCTGCAGGGTGAGAATGAAACCCTGAAATGTTTTTACGTCGTGTTTTGTCGTCATGTCTACTTGTCTACTGCCGTCAGCCTGAATAGAAAATGGGTTCGATTATACCTTGTAGATATCTGCTTATGTAGGTTATTTTTTACCTTCTTAATTAAAACGATAAGGTTATATGTCATGGAAGAGATCCGCTGTGGCTGGGTAAGTGATGATCCCTTGTATCGTGAGTATCACGACAAAGTGTGGGGGCGACCTGTTTATGATCCAAAGGAGCTGTTTGCTAAGTTGTGTTTAGATGGTCAACAGGCCGGATTATCTTGGATAACTATCCTGAAGAAGCAACAAAATTATGAACAGGCCTTTGCTAATTTTGAACCTGAGATTATTGCGACTTTCGATGAGGCGAAGGTAGAGGAGCTCATGTTGAATCCCGGTATAGTGCGCAATCGCTTGAAGGTGAACTCTATCATCAAGAATGCTAAAGGTTATTTAGCCTATACTGCCGATGGGAAGGATTTCTCTGCATTTTTATGGGGCTTTGTGGGCGGAAAACCCATAGTTAATCAGATTACGGCAATGTCGCAGGTTCCTGCACAAACACCAGAATCTGAAGCCATGTCAAAAGCGTTGAAGAAACTCGGATTCAATTTTGTCGGCCCAACCATTTGTTATGCCTTTATGCAGGCGGTGGGTATGGTGAACGATCATCTTGTCGAGTGTATTGCTTATCAGGCCTGTGTCGATTCTTGTGCCGGACTGCATAACCACGAGTAACATTAATCGCAGAGCTTGCCTATGTTGAAGTAGGGATTGGGACTTGTCGTGGTATTAGAAGCCTAGAGATAAAAAAGCATGTTCCACGTGGAACATGCTTTTTGTTATTCGCAGGAGTTAGTCATCACTCTTATAAAGTCTAAATGGCCTTATAGAAAAGCGACAATTTCATTTTGTCTTGAGGTCGAACTTAGAGTTTCTCAAAGAAAAACGGCTTACGCTGTTCTTTATCTCCATTAAGTTCATTCATAGTCTCTGCATCAAATAACTTACCATTGACCATAGTATGAGTGACTTTGTCGGTGACTCGAATGTCGGCTAATGGATCACCATCAATAACGATCAAGTCTGCGAGCTTACCTTCTTTGATAGAACCGAGTTGCTGCTCCATGCCAAAGGTCGTCGCTGGATTAATGGTGGCCGTTTTCAACACTTCCATATTGCTCATGCCGCCTTGGGCAAACATCCACATTTCCCAGTGTGCCGCTAAACCCTCACGTTGGCCGTGAGCGCCGATATTAGGATGAACACCTAACTTATTGAGCTCGTTAGCCACCTTAGCAACATTGAAATGATTGTAGTGGCTCTCTGGAGCATGGGGGCGTCGCATTGATCTTGCTTGCAAAATATCGGCTGGCACATACATGGATAGGCGTGGATGGACCCACACATCGGTTTTATCATACCAGTAGTTTTCACCAGAAATACCACCATAGGCGACTACTAAGGTTGGGGTGTAACCAACTTGAGTCTGGCTCCAAAACTGTTTGATATCGTTATAGATTGAACCAACGGGGAGCGAGTGCTCAATCGTAGTATGGCCATCGGCGACCATGCTTAAATTATGTTGCAGCAAACTGCCACCTTCTGGGACAACCATCATTTCAAGTTCACGCGCTGCGGCTATGACCTGTTGCCTCTGATTGCGGCGCGGTTGGTTATAACTTTTTACGCTAAAGGCACCGACTTTTTTCAGGCGTTCCAGATGAAACTTGGCATCATCGAGCGAGTCGATATGTGACGTGTAACCCGGTGCATTTGCGCCATAGAGTATGGTGCCGGTGGAGAATATTCGTGGGCCAACAATATTGCCTGCTTTTTGTTGCTCAGATGCGGCAAAGATTTCTGTGGTGTCATTCGAGGGATCGTGAATCGTGGTGACACCCAAGGATAAACCGGAATACAGCGCCCAGTTCTGTTGTGGCACAATTTCATCATCTGCTTGCGGTCCATGGGCGTGGGCATCGAATAGTCCTGGCATAATGGATTTGCCTTTGATGTCGATGATCTGCGCATCCTTAGGAATCGCAACATTGGCTTCACCTACGGCGACAATATGATTGTCTTTGACTATGACCACACCATTATCAATCACCTGGTCATTTTCCATCGTAATCACTTTACCGCCGACGAAGGCGATTGTTCCACGTGGAACATCGGCCTTTTCGGTAAAGCCTAAATCGATAATGCTTGGTTGTGCCTTTTCATCTTTGTCGCGATATTGAGTGTCAACCTTGGCTTGGTACAACTCGGGGCCAAGAGTCCAATATAGTTGGTCGCTTTTACTGTTCCAACTGATACTTTCGCCCGCACGGGTACTCAATTGGCTTACGGGTAGATTGCTGGCATTGGGGCCAATCTCAACTGTCTCGCCGTGTTTAGCAAAAGGTGTTACCCAAACTTTAAAGCGTTCAGCAAAGGCGAGTTGCTCACCATCGGGTGAAACCCTAAATTCAGTTGCATGTTTGCTGCTGTAATGAACCCGCTTATCGAAGCCGTCTAAATTGATCGATGATAACTGTGGCGTTTCATCTTCGCTGCTATTCATAAAAAAGACGCGATCGGCATTGGCACCGAATTGAGCTTGATAGCCATCTGCACTGATCTTGTTATTTTGTTTACCTTTGATATCGACTTTATAAAGTCCAGGTTCCTGCGACCAAGTTCTCGGAGTGAGATTACCACCTTGAGTTTTACGATACACAACAAGTTCACCATCGGGTGAAAAGGTGGGTTCTACGTACTTTCCTGGCTCAGATGTTAGCTGCTTAGGTTTGCCCCCTTTAGCGCTAATCACTTGTACTGTGCCTTGGTCTTGGTCATTCCAAGTGGTGAAAACAATATTTTTGCCATCGCGGGACCACTGTGGATAAAGCTCCGCGATATTGTTATCGAACTCAGTTAAGCGTGACATTCTGCCGTCGGGTAAGGATTTTAACCAAATCTTACCCAGTGCTTCGAATACGACTTTGTTGCCATCCGGTGAGACTTGCGCCATACGTAGCATTTTTACATCGAAAACGTCTTTATCGATATCTTGCTTAAAGCGCACTGAGGGCTGTACGGCTAACTCGGTTTTTACACTAAAAGGAATGTCGGTGAGCATTTTATTGGCAACATTCAGGCGGTTAATCTTTCCTTTGGCCCAGAAGAAAATATCCTTGTTATCTTGAGTCCATGCCATTGTTGGGTAGACGCCATGAATGGCCCAAGTCTCTTGCATATCACGGTCAAGTTCGCCAAACAGCTTAGTCGTCTCGCCTGACTTAAGGTCGAGTAGGTAGAGTGATGACTGAAAATCATCGCGCTTAATATAGGCGAGCTTAGTGCCGTCTGGGCTCGGCGTTGGCCGAATCGCACCACCAGTGCCTTCGATTAAAACTTCAATCTCACCAGTTTGAGTATCGTAGCGTTTGATTTTATAGATACCGTTGACCGAATCCTTTGAGTAATGGAAGGTTTTACCCGGCGTGTCATCCTGACTAAAGTAGATATAGCGACCATCGGGAGAATACGCGGGTTCACCTAAATCTTTCTCATCATTCGGGCGTTCGGTCAATTTGACGCCTTCACCACCCGCTACGTGATATAGCCACACTTCACCCGCGCCTAAGCTGCGGCTGGCAGTAAAGTGCTTACGGGCAACCAGATACTGGGAGTCTGGGCTCCAAGCTGGACTGTTTAGTAGCCTGAAGGTTTCTTGGGTGACTGTTCTTGGGTTTTTACCATCGGCATCCATAATCCAAATGTTATCACCACCATCGCCATCGGACGTAAAAGCAATGTGCTTGCCATCGGGGCTATAGACGGGCTGCATCTGCCAAGCTATGCCTTGGGCTAATGGCTTAGCTTCACCGCCTGTTACTGGAATTTGGTAGATGTCACCGAGTAAGTCGAAGACGATATATTTACCATCTGGGCTGACACTCAAGTTCATCCAAGTGCCTTCATTAACATCAACTTTGACTTGCACTAAGGGAGCATTCGCTGGAGCGTTAACATTCCAAGTCGATTCTTTCGTTTCTGTGGCGTTAACTGCGAGGGTATTCATCCCAAGAGTGAGGGCAATATAAAGCGGGGTAAGTTTAGAGTTAAACATGTCACTTCCTGTTATCGTTCTTATGGGCTACATGATCGGTATTAATCACAAGATAAAGTTTTGTTAATACTTGGTGTAGTTATCGCATAAATAGATAGGAAGGAAAACGTAAATACTGTTTCAATTGATGTTCGAGCTAGAAAGCTGATATTTATATTAGGGTTGGGAAAACAGAAATAGAACCAAGTTATTTGGTTCTATTTATAGAGGAGTATGGAGAACTAGCTGAGATAGGCTGATTGGATTAGCGAGGAAAGAAAATTGCTATCTCATCACCTAGGTGGATCATGGCATCATTTAATACCCTGCATGTAACACCTCCTCGCCAATCTGGGGTGAGTGCGGCTTCTAAACCGACATGTGCAATTTCCATTTTTTTACAGGGATCGGTCTCACCTGTAATTTCAAGTAGTAACTCACCAATTTGTAAATGTTTACCAACATCTGCACTGCTAAATACCAGACCATCAACGAGCAGATTTGCTCTGCGAGTCGTCCAAGGCAATTCTGCCTCGATAGCACGACAGGCTTGTTGCCATTGTAGTTTGGAAAGCACAGTGACTTGGCGTTTGCCAGGACGACCAAATACATCTTTCTCTACACCATTTAACTGGGTGACATTGGCACAGAGAACCTCATTCATTGGGCCGCGCTTTACAGTTTTATAGGCAATTGCCAGCAGTTTTGGCATAGTTCCTCACATCCTTTTTTAATGATTAAGTCGCTAAAACGATACGACTTAAAGTCCTTTTTTGATCAAATATTGGTATGGCGTCTGAGCCGTTTCGCTGGCGATAAGGGTGTGATCCATAAACTCACAGAAGCTTGGAATATCGCGTGTCGTTGCAGGGTCATCGGCAATGATCAGCAGTGTCTCGCCTGCAGCCATTTGTCTTACCGTTTTACGCACCATCATTACAGGTTCTGGGCAACGTAAGCCTAGTGCATCGAGCCTATGCTGTGCGGTTGAGAAAGCATCGTTCATATTACCTCTACTGAACGGTTAAGCAGAATTAGCTAATGTTACTCCAGCCCCCATGATAAACCAAGTTGGTGGTCTCAATTTGTGATGTGGTTTGATTGGTGTGCTTTTTGTCGTTACCAAAGCTAGAGATAAAATGTTCCACGTGGAACAAACTTATGGCTGATAGTAATTAACATTACTCAACGGCTTTATCAGCAGCGCTTTGAGATTGAGAGATTGGATGGATGACAGCTGTACTATTCTCTGGTGCTAAATCATTTGCTGCCGCCATAGTTTGTTGCTGCAATTTGGACGCCCGTTTGTAGCTATACATTTTTTGATCGGCTTTATGAATTAAGCTATTGGCTTCTTCATATTCATAGGGGCCAGTATCTGTAATGCCAAAGCTTAAGGAAATATTGTTTAGACTGAGTTTTATTTTTTGATTAAACCGAGTGATGAAATTCTCGCGAGCTTGTTCCTCACGACAGTTAGGCATGATGATACAGAACTCATCTCCACCATATCGAAAACATTGATCTTCAGCACGAGTGGTTTCTTTAATCGCTTTTGCGACAGCACAAAGTACTTCATCACCTGATCTATGGCCTTGAGTGTCATTAAATAATTTAAAATCATCTACATCTAAGTAGATGACACATACGGGCTCGGCGCGTCTTTGGGCTGCTCTGAGTATGCGAGTTGCGGTTTCTTGTAAGTGCCTTACGTTGAGCAAACCTGTTAAGGGATCGGTTTGCGAGAGTTCTTCTAACTGCTGTGTTCGCTCTTTGACTTTGCTTTCCATGCTTTGGGCATATTTTTCGGCTTTATCCTTAGCGTTCTCAATCTCGGAGACTAAGCTGCGAATATATGTATCGAATACTAGTGTGACATCAAACAGCACGAGTTTATCAATTGCGGCTCGAATACGTTCGGCTTGACGTACATCTTGTACTGAGCTGTTGATCACTGCATAGATCAACTCCTTGAGAGTGTGTACTGCAGACAGGTAAAGTTTGGGTTCAACACCAATGCGTTTATGGACTAAACCAATCCGCAGGCGATTGTTTACGTACTCAAGATCATAAATACCATTAAATAAATCAAGCACATATCTTCTCTGTGCGGTACGTAGGCGGGCAAGGGTGTCTGAGTCTCCAATCAAGAGCGCAATTTCTGACACACTGGTTTGTAAGCCGTAAAAGTCATCGACAATTTTATCGATGTTTTCTTCAATGATGGGCTTAAAGGATTGCAGTGCCTTTACGTCTGCCCCTGTAAAAGAGAAGAGCGCCTTACGAGACTCGATCTCCAGCTCAGTGATCCGCATTTGTTCGAAAAGGGTCTGTTCCGTTTGTAGCATCTGGCATTCCTCTGGTAAAACAACGAATTGCATCCTTGCACTACACTGCCTAGATTTGGCTGATGATTGCTTGCCTGTTGTCGTCCACAATAGCCAGTAATGCCCTTGTAGTTAAGTCGATAACGGACTGATTTTCAAATGAACAGCAGAAGAAATGAGAAATATTAATATTTATGATGGCAGAAGATTTGGCATAAAAAAGCCGGAACAAGTTCCGGCTTTGATGATTATTTGATTAACGAATTAAACGCGTTCGAACACGGTGGCGATACCTTGGCCTAAACCAATACACATGGTCGCTAAACCTAAGGTCGCGTCTTTGTCTTCCATCAAGTTGATCAGCGTCGTAGAGATACGCGCACCTGAACAACCCAGTGGGTGACCTAGTGCAATCGCGCCGCCGTTGAGGTTGATTTTGTCGTCAACCACATCCGCTAAACCTAAATCTTTCACACAAGGTAAAGACTGAGCAGCAAACGCTTCGTTAAGTTCAATCACATCTAAATCGGCAACTGTGATACCGGCACGAGCCAGCGCTTTTTGCGTAGCAGGAACTGGGCCGTAACCCATGATCGCCGCATCACAACCCGCAACCGCCATAGAGCGAATACGTGCACGAATCGGCAAGCCAAGTGCGCGCGCTTTAGATTCTTCCATGATTAACATGGCTGAAGCGCCATCAGACAGTGCAGAAGAAGTACCCGCAGTGACAGTACCGTTGACTGGATCAAATACCGGACGCAGTGCTGCTAGAGATTCCATAGTCGTTTCTGGGCGGATCACTTCGTCTTGCAGGACTTTAATTAAGGCACCGTTAGCATCGTGACCTTCAATGCCATAGATTTCCTTGGCAAAACGGCCTTCAATCGTCGCAGCATAAGCACGTTGATGAGAACGTACTGCAAAAGCATCTTGCTGTTCACGGGTAATACCGTGCAGTTTACCCAGCATTTCAGCGGTTAAGCCCATCATGCCAGAGGCTTTTGCCACGTTATTAGCAAGACCTGGGTGGAAGTCGACACCATGGCTCATAGGCACATGGCCCATGTGTTCTACGCCACCAATAATAAAGGTGTCGCCCATGCCAGTCATAATCGCACGCGCCGCTTGATGGATAGCATCCATTGACGAACCACATAGGCGGTTAACCGTCACAGCGCCAGCGGTCTTTGGAATGCCGGCTAATAGTGAAGCATTACGGGCAATATTGAAGCCTTGCTCTAGGGTTTGTTGCACACAACCCCAAATCACGTCTTCAATTAGGTTTGGGTCGAGTTGCGGATTACGCAGCAACAGACCTTTCATCAATTCGGCAGACAGAGTTTCTGCACGTACATTACGAAATACGCCAGCCTTTGAGCGGCCCATCGGAGTACGGATGCAGTCTACGATAACAGCTTGTTTCATGATTAAATTCCTTTCCCGCTAATTAGGCTTGGTAGTAGCTACCGTTATTGGCTGCTAATGTACGCATCGCATCTGTGACTTGATACAGACCGCCCAAGTGAGCATATTTGTCTGCTAAGGCCACAAAGTTTGCGACACCCATGGTATCCAAATAACGGAACACGCCGCCTCTGAATGGCGGGAAACCTAAGCCATAAACTAGGCCCATATCCGCTTCGGCTGGTGATGCGACAATACCTTCTTCTAAACAGCGCACGGTTTCGATGATCATAGGGATCATAGTACGGGCAATAATGTCATCGGTTTCAAAGGTTTTTAACTCGCCAAAGGCATCTTTCAATAGGCCATAGCTCGTTGGATCGACATCTTTCTTCGGTTTACCACGGCTATCGACTGAATAGACATAGAAACCTTTGCCATTTTTCTGGCCAAGACGTTTGTTCTCAAACATCACATCAATCGCATCAGTGCCTGATTTACCCATTCGATCAGGGAAACCTTCAGCCATAACGGCTTGGGCGTGATGACCTGTGTCTAAACCCACTACGTCGAGCAGGTAAGCAGGGCCCATTGGCCAACCGAATTGTTTTTCCATTACCTTGTCGATTGCAGCAAAGTCGCCACCTTCGGCAAGTAAGCCATTAAAGCCTGCAAAGTAAGGGAAGAGTACGCGGTTAACGAAGAAGCCTGGGCAATCGTTTACCACGATTGGGGTTTTGCCCATTTTGCTGGCGTAAGCCACAACAGAGGCGATGGTTTCTTCAGAACTGTGCTCACCACGGATAACTTCTACCAACGGCATTTTGTGCACTGGGTTGAAGAAATGCATACCGCAGAAACGCTCAGGTTTCTTCATGCTCTTAGCGAGCAAGTTGATTGAAATCGTTGAGGTGTTTGACGCGATAATTGCATCTTCACTCACATAGCCTTCAACTTCGGCTAAAACCTGTGCTTTAATTTTTGGATGTTCAACAACGGCTTCAACGACGACATCACTGTGTTTGAGCGCAGCATAATCTAATGAAGGCGTGATGTTGTTCAGCACTTTGGCCATTTTTTCTGGCGTTGAACGACCACGAGCAACTTGGGCAGACAGCAGTTTGGCGGCTTCATTGAGGCCTAAATCTAATGCTGGCTGGGCAATGTCTTTCATGACAATCGGTGTGCCTTTGCTGGCGCTTTGGTAGGCGATACCGCCGCCCATAATGCCAGCACCTAATACGGCAGCGTTTTTCACTTCTTTGGCTAATTTACCCGCTTTTTTCGCTTTGCCTTTAACGAATTGATCATTAAGGAAGATACCGATAAGCGCTTTAGCAACGTCAGTTTTAGCCAGTTTGATAAAGGCTTGATGCTCGATTTGCAGTGCTTCGGTGCGGCCTTTAGTCGATGCTTGCTCAATCACGCTTACTGCGGCCATTGGTGCTGGGTAGTGTTTACCCGCAACAGCAAACACCATGCCTTTAGCAGTGGTGAATGACATCATAGCTTCGAGTTTTGGCAGCGTTAGGGCAGACAGCTTGCGGTTACGACGCGCTTGCCAATCTAACTTTTCAGCAACAGCATCTTTGAGCATTTGAATCGCAGCCGCTTCTAATGCTTCTGGCGCAACCACAGCATCCACAGCACCGACTTTCAGTGCATCTTCAGCGCGTTGGTCGTTACCTGTGGTGATCCATTCAAGTGCGTTATCTGCACCAATCACACGTGGCAGACGAACTGTGCCGCCAAAGCCTGGGATGATGCCGAGTTTAGTTTCAGGTAAACCGATTTTGGCTGTGGTATCTGCGATACGAAAATCCGTTGCCAGAATGGTTTCACAGCCGCCACCTAAGGCAAAGCCTTTGATTGCAGATGCTGTTGGGAAAGGTAAGTCTTCGAGTTTGTTGAAGACAGCGTTGGCTTGTTCAACCCAAGAGAGCAGTACGGCGTCATCTTGTGCGAATAGGCCTAAAAATTCGGTAATGTCGGCACCCACAATAAAGGTATCTTTACTTGAGGTCAGCACTAACGCTTTGATATTGGAATTTTGCTTGATGCTGTCTAATGCGGCATCGAGCGAAGCGAGGGTTTCTCTGTCGAATTTGTTCACCGAACCGGGTGCGTTAAAGCACAGCTTGGCAATATTATCCTCGAGTAACTCAACTTGAATTGTAGGACTTTGGTAGATCATTGCTTGCTTCCTTTTGGCTTAAAAGTGATACCCACCATTATGTGTTGGTGCTAGTACGACTCTCTATCTCACAGCAGCTTCGGCCATCATTTGACCAGTTGTGTGCCAGTGTGCTTCGAAATTCGATAAATTACAACACCCAATTTAAACGACTGTTTAATTTCTTGTCGGCTAGAGTGATTTTTCACCTTTGTGATACACTGCACAGAGTGTAGAACACCTAGAGTGCGTTAAATCACTTTGCGGATAAATAGGTCTTTGCGGCTGTTTTCCTTAGACGTTTAAACGCTGCAGCCATGCTAGGGTTGAATAGAATTATTAAAAATAATCATGATGTTATCGCTTTAATGTTCTTTATTGAGCAGCCATGTATTTTAGATTGAGTGACAGTTTAACGTTTTGATTGAATCTGTTGTTCATGATCAGATTAAGATTATGTGGGCAAATTTGGCTCATAATATTAACTTTTATTCATTGCAGGAGATGACAAATGGATCAGTTGGCTCATCACTATCGTGCCCATATTGCCGAGTTAAACCGCCGAGTCGCAGAGATTTTGTCTCGAGAAGCCTTGTCTGGTTTAGTGATCCATTCGGGTCAACCGCATCGGATGTTTTTGGATGATATCAATTATCCCTTTAAAGCAAACCCGCACTTCAAGGCATGGTTGCCAGTGTTGGATAATCCGAATTGCTGGTTAGTCGTCAATGGTCGCGATAAGCCGCAGCTGATTTTTTATCGTCCTGTGGATTTTTGGCACAAAGTATCCGATGTGCCGGATATGTTCTGGACCGAGCATTTTGATATTAAGCTGTTAACTAAGGCCGATAAGGTCGCTGAACTGTTGCCCAAAGACACTGTTAATTGGGCTTATTTGGGCGAGCATTTAGATGTAGCCGAAGTGCTGGGTTTTACCAGTCGCAATCCTGATGCTGTGATGAGCTATTTGCATTACCACAGAACCACTAAAACTGAATATGAGCTGGAATGCATGCGCCGCGCCAACCAAATTGCAGTGCAGGGACATTTGGCGGCTAAAAATGCGTTTTATAACGGTGCGAGTGAGTTCGAGATCCAACAGCATTATTTATCTGCCGTGGGTCAGAGCGAAAATGAAGTGCCCTACGGCAATATTATCGCTCTTAATCAAAATGCGGCGATTTTGCATTACACCGCGCTTGAACATCAAAGCCCCGCGAAACGTTTGTCTTTTCTTATCGATGCGGGCGCGAGTTACTTTGGCTATGCCTCTGATATCACTAGAACCTATGCCTTCGAGAAGAATCGTTTCGATGAGTTGATCGCCGCGATGAATAAGGCGCAGCTTGAGCTCATCGACATGATGCGCCCCGGTGTGCGTTATCCTGATTTACACTTAGCGACTCACGCTAAAGTCGCGCAAATGCTATTGGATTTTGATTTAGCCACGGGGGATGCCCAAGGTTTGGTTGATCAAGGCATTACCAGTGCTTTCTTCCCCCATGGTTTAGGCCACATGTTAGGTTTACAAGTACATGACGTGGGTGGCTTCTCCCACGATGAGCGCGGTACCCATATCGCTGCACCTGAGGCCCACCCATTCTTGCGCTGCACCCGCATTTTAGCGCCAAACCAAGTGCTGACTATGGAACCTGGGTTATACATCATAGATACTTTGCTCAATGAGCTTAAACAAGATAGTCGTGGCATGCAGATCAACTGGCAAACGGTTGATGAGTTAAGGCCTTTTGGCGGTATTCGTATCGAAGATAACGTCATAGTGCATCAAGATAGAAACGAGAACATGACCCGTGAGCTCGGCTTAGCCGATTGATGTTTGAAAATAGATTAGGGCGAATTCGTGCTCGAAAGTTATAACGTTCCCTGTGATGAAATCGTCATTGAAGAAGAGATAAAGCATAGTCGCTTTATCTCTTTTCTCTTTCATTGCGATAGTGTCGATAAATTAAAGTTAGTACTTACTGACATAAAGCGTGACTATCCCAGCGCAAGCCACTATTGCTCAGCTTTTGTTGCTGGCGCACCGGATGATAGCGTCTTGATTGGTTCGAGTGATGACGGTGAGCCCGCTGGCAGTGCTGGTCGCCCTATGTTAGCTGTGTTGCAAGGGGCACATATTGGCGAAGTTGGCGCTGTTGTCGTGCGTTACTATGGCGGTACTAAGCTAGGCGTAGGTGGACTCGTTCGGGCTTATACGTCGGGCTTAAGGCAAGGCTTGATTCAATTACCGACGCGACTCAAACAGTTACGGTATCCCGCCAAGTTGCATTGTGATTATGCGCAGCTGCGCGATGTCGAGCATCTATTACAGCAAGTGGATGCCGTGATCATCGATAAGCAATTTGCCACAGCGGTCGATATTGTGTTTGAGATAGGGCGAGAGCAACAGGCAAGGCTTTGTGAGTCGCTGGCGACACTGAGTCAAGGAAGTTTGAGGCCCGAGTTTGAGCTGTGATGCCTGCGTAAATTATGCCAAAATAGCCCAAATGCTGAAAATACCTTTACAGCCAATGGAATAATTGAACTCGCGTAATGCAATATAAAACCATAATTAGAATCATAGGCCTGCTGATTGGTTTATTTTCAATCACTATGCTGCCACCAGCACTGATCGCTGTTTGGTATAACGATGGCGGCGGCACGGCGTTTATGCAGGCATTTTTTGTTAGCCTATTTATTGGTTTTTGGCTCTGGTATCCAAACCGCCACTGCAAAGAAGAATTGCGTACGCGAGAGGGCTTCCTGATTGTCGTGCTGTTCTGGACTGTACTGGGTTCTATTGGTGCCTTGCCGTTTATCTTTTCGAGTCAGCCAGACTTAAGCTGGACAGACAGCTTCTTTGAATCTTTTTCTGCGTTAACTACCACCGGAGCCACTGTCATTGTCGGGCTCGATTTCCTACCTAAGGCCATTTTGTTTTACCGCCATATGCTGCAATGGCTTGGCGGCATGGGGATTATTGTGCTTGCAGTGGCTATTTTACCTGTGCTCGGTGTGGGAGGAATGCAGCTTTATCGCGCTGAAATTCCGGGGCCTGTGAAAGACAGTAAGATGACCCCGCGGATAGCCGAAACTGCTAAAGCACTGTGGTATATCTATTTACTGCTAACGATTTCCTGCGCGACGGCTTATTGGTGGGCGGGCATGAGTATTTTTGACGCCATTTGTCATTCATTTTCGACCATAGCCATCGGAGGTTTTTCGACCCACGATGCCAGTATGGGCTATTTCGATAGTCCTACTATTAATCTTATTTGTGTGTTCTTTTTAATTGTTTCTGCGGTTAACTTTAGCGTGCATTTTGCGGCATTTTCACGACGTGGGATTAACGTTAGAGTCTATTTTAAAGATGCTGAATTTAAGATGCTGGTGGCGATTCAACTTATTCTCACAGCGATTTGTTTCTTCACGCTTTATCGTTCTGGTATTTATGATTCGCCAGAAGAAACCTTAGATCATGCTTTATTTCAGGCTGTCTCAGTTGCCACTACGGCTGGATTTGGCACTGATAGCTTCCATCTGTGGCCATTATTTTTACCCATACTATTAATGTTTTCGAGTTTTATCGGTGGTTGTGGTGGCTCAACTGCGGGTGGGATTAAGGTCATTCGAGTAATTTTACTGCTGTTACAGGGTTCCCGTGAATTGAAACGACTCGTTCACCCTAAGGCAATGTTTTCGATTAGGATTGGCTCTAAAGCCTTACCCGACCGCGTGGTTGATGCTGTTTGGGGATTCTTTTCTGCCTATGCGCTGGTGTTTGTGATTTGTATGCTTGCACTCATGGCGATGGGATTAGATGATATTACGGCTTTTAGTGCCACGGCGGCATGCTTAAACAACTTAGGCCCAGGTTTAGGTGAGGTAGCGAGCAATTATGCCAGTATTGGTGATGGAGCCAAGTGGGTATTGGTCGTGGCTATGCTGTTTGGTCGCCTCGAAGTATTTACCTTACTGATTTTGTTTACGCCAACTTTTTGGAAGAATTAATCATGCAGACGTTAATAATCTATTCGACGATTGATGGCCAAACATTGGCAATTTGCCAAAAAATGAAGACGATTGCTGAACAGGCGGGAGAGCAGGTTTCGCTCGTCACATTAGAGCAGGCGGAAGCGTTGAGCTTAGTGGATTTTGATAAAGTGCTGATTGGTGCCAGTATTCGTTATGGTAAACATAGACCAGAGCTTTATCAGTATGTGAATCGCCACCATGCAGTGCTAGATACTAAGATTAATGGTTTTTTTACCGTTAACGTAGTGGCGCGCAAACCCTTAAAAAATACGCCTGAAACCAATCCTTATATGCAAAAGTTTCTCAAGCTTTCACTGTGGCAACCCCAGCTGTTAGAAGTGTTTGCGGGCAAGATTGATTACCCTAAATACGGTTTCTTCGACCGGACCATGATACGTTTTATCATGTGGTTGACTAAAGGGCCAACGGATATCACTGGCACTTTTGAGTTTACCGATTGGGCAAAAGTCGATGCCTTCGGTAACCGTTTTAGCCAACATTAAAAACCATTAAGCCCTAATCACTTGCAAGAGGTTAGGGCTTAAATTTAGGCTAATTTTGCAGTTTTAGGCTGCGCAGTAGCGGCTATGCAGAATCGAAATCACTTGGGTGACTTGCTCGTTCTTGAGTTTATAGTAAACAATCTGCGAGCTCTTACGGGTATCCACGAGATCTTCTGCGCGTAATACAGCTAAATGCTGGGATAGGGCCGACTGACTTAATGGCACTGTGGCGTTGAGCTCGGTTACGCTCAACTCTTTGTCTAGTAATAGACATAAAATCATTAGGCGATAAGGGTTCGCTATGGCCTTGAGCCATTTAGCCGCACTTTCCGCATTAGTTACCATTGCATCTACATCTATATCATTTTGCATAAGGTCACTCACTTTATCGCTTTTTATTAGATAATTCTAATTGAACACATGTGTTTACGCAATCATACTGCTCGGCAATGCAGATCTCAATTTTTGCATCTCAGAATATGAGATACGACTGATTTGTGATCCTATCAGAGGTTTATTTAACGTAACCTTGCCACAATGGTGGTATTACTCAGTGGATCGGGAATTGTCTATGACACGCGTCCTCGTACTTTATTTTACCCGTGGTGGCCATACGGCCAAGATTGCCAGTGCAATTGCCGAGCAATTAAGATTTCGTGACGCTAAGGTTGACCTCATCAATATCAACAGTGCTGCCGCGACTTGTATTAATTGGCCTGATTATGATGTCGTTGCCTTAGGTGCCTGCGTGCTCTATGGCACCTATGATAAGAGCGTTTTTCAATTTATTGAGCAGCATGCACAGGCTCTGGGCGCATTGCCAAACAGTTTTTTCTGCGTCAATGTTGTGGCGAGAAATCCTGAAAAACGTATCCCTGCAAATAATAAATATCTGCAAAAGTTCATTGCGTTATCGCCATGGACGCCTGCTGATCTTAAAATTATTGCGGGCAAAGTGGATTATCCTTCATGGCCTTGGTATGACAGATTGGCGATTCAGTTGATTATGAAGATGACTAAGGGTCCAACTGATCCTAAGTCAGTTATCGATTATACCGACTGGGCAGATGTGAAAGTCTATGCTGATCATCTGTTGGAATTAGCTGACGTTACTGCAACAGCTTAATAAAAAAGGCGCTTAACAAGTTAAGCGCCTTTTTAGTATTCAATCTCTACTGAATTAGTACTTCCAGAAACTCGGGTGGAACAATACCGCCACGGTTAAGATTTCTAAACGACCGAGGAGCATGCCGAGTGACAACGCCCATTTAGCGACATCGGGTAGCGTTGAGAAGTTACCTACAGGGCCAATAATCGGGCCTAAACCAGGGCCCACGTTAGTGACTGCCGTAATCGCTCCCGTGAAACTGGTCATAGGATCGAGACCCGTGAGCACTAAAATCACTGACAAGCCCACAATCACCATCACAAACAGCAGTACGAAAGTGATCAGAGAGCGCACGATATCATCACTGATGATGCGGTTGTTGTAACGTTCCCTAAAGATACCGTTTGGATGACATTGCTGTTTCAATTGCTCGCGCATAATGGCCCCAGCAATTTGAAAACGGAAGATCTTAATCCCGCCCGAAGTGGAGCCAGAGCAACTACCGACAAACATTAAAAACAGGAAGGCGATATTGGCAAAGGCGCCCCAAGCACCGTAGTCCGTTAAGCCATAACCTGTAGTGGTGACTACCGATACCACGTTAAAGCTGGATAAACGCAGTGCATCTAGAAGCTCAATGTCGCGGGTTTGCCACAGCCAGAAGCCAATAGAACAAGATACAAATGTGAGGAAAAATAAGAAGCCTTTGACCTGAGCATCGTTCCAAATCCGTAGATCCCTTTGCTGTATGGTTTGTACAAACATGAGTAATGGCAAGCCACCTGCTGCCATAAAGAAAATCCCAACCCAGTGTGCAGAGTTGGAGAACGCCGCCATTGAGCTATCTGAGGTCGAGTAGCCACCAGTCGAGAGGGTGGTCATTGCATGATTGATGGCCTGAAACCAAGTCATTCCCGCCAGATGATAGGCAACACAGCAGATACTCGTTAGTAAAATATATATAAAGAATAAATACTTAGCCATGCTTTGGGTGCGAGGTACTGCTTTATCGCTCCAATCGGATGATTCAGTGCGGAATAGCCGCATGCCGCCAACGTTTAAAAAGGGCAGAATCGCCACCGCCATTACGATAAAACCAATCCCACCTAGCCATTGCAATAAAGAGCGCCAGATTAAGATACTGTGATCCATAGTATCCAACCCTGAGAGTACAGTAGAACCTGTGGTCGTGATGCCGGACATGGTTTCAAAGAAGGCGTCGGTATAACCAATACCGTGATAAAGGGTAAATGGCATGGCCGCGAATAGGCTTACGATCAACCACGTTAGGCTGGTTAGCAGGAACATATCGCGGATATTGAGGTTAATGCTTTTGCTCTGGCCATTGTGTAAACACAGGCTTGAGCTAATGCCTGTGACTAATGCCGACACCATAAAAGAGCCCACCGTTTCCTCACCTTTGTATGCGGCGAGGAGCAGTGGGATCAGCATGAAAGCTGTCAGCATGGACAAAAACAGCCCTAAAATAAACAATAGCGGTCTAAAGTTCAGCATAAGTTGGCTTACTAAGGTTCTTAGAAGAAGAAAGCACTTGGTTGGAAAAGCTTCTCGACTTCGCCGACAAACTTTTTATTCACTAAGAACAAGATCACGTGATCCCCTTGCTCTATCACGGTTTTGTCGTGGGCCATCAGCACTTCATCATTGCGGACAATGGCACCAATCGTTGTCCCCGGTGGCAACTTAATATCACCAATGGCTTTGCCAACGACTTTAGAAGTACTGGCATCTCCGTGGGCAATGGCTTCAATTGCCTCGGCCGCCCCACGACGTAGAGAGTAAACGTTACAGATATCACCCTGACGAATATGAGTTAATAGTGCCGAAATCGTCGCTTGTTGTGGTGAGATAGCAATATCGATGTTGGCTTCTTGCACTATATCCACATAGGCTTCGCGTTGAATAAGCACCATGACCTTTTTCGCGCCCATACGTTTTGCTAGCAGGGCGGACATAATATTGGCTTCGTCGTCATTGGTGACCGCAATAAATACGTCGGTTTGGTCTATGTGTTCTTCGAGCAGTAATTCTTGATCTGAGGCGTCACCGCAGAACACTGTGGTATTTTCCAGCTGCTCCGATAAGGCTTCTGCACGTTCTAATTTATGCTCAATCAGTTTGACCGAGTGGGTGCGCTCAAGGCGTTTTGCTAAACCTAGGCCTATGTTACCGCCACCGGCGATCATAATGTTGCGGTAGGAGTTATCGAGTTTTTGCATTTCGCTCATGACAGCGCGAATGTGGCGACTGTCTGCAACGAAGAAGACTTCATCATCGGCTTCGATAATGGTTGTTCCGCGAGGCATAATAGCACGGCCTTGGCGGAAGATCGCCGCGACCCGGGTATCAATATTGGGCATGTGTTCGCGAAGTGCCGCTAATGCATTACCCACCAGTGGGCCGCCGTAATAGGCTCGAACAGCCACTAGGCTCAACCGGCCTTCCGCAAATTCAAGCACTTGCAATGCGCCTGGATATTCTACGAGTCGCTGGATGTAAGCGGTCACTAACTGTTCAGGGGCGATTAATTCATCGATCACGAAGCCGCCACGGGGACGACCATCGCTATTTTTGGTTTCACTGTCGATAAAGAGTTTATCGCGCATCGCCAAATACGGTTCTGAGCGGATACGGGCAATTTTAGTCGGCGTACCAAAAAGGGTATAGGCAATCTGGCAGGCAGCCATATTGCATTCATCACTATTGGTTACGGCGATAAGCATGTCGGCATCTTCTGCGCCCGCTTCTCTGAGCACATCAGGGTGAGCGGCATGGCCCGCTACGACGCGAAGGTCATATTTATCTTGCAGGGCGCGTAATCTGGATTTGTCATAATCGACAATGGTGATGTCATTGTTCTCACCCACCAAATTTTCGGCCAAGGTTCCCCCAACTTGACCCGCACCTAATATGATAATTTTCATGGCCTTGCTTACTTCCTAATCAGTCGCTTTCAATAAACGGGCATAATAAAACCCATCCATATTGTCTTGTCCTGGCGTGATTTGCCAACCTATATCCTGTGGCGAATTTTGCTGGGCAAGTGTGTCTAGCTTAGCATCTACCGTTCTATCTAAAAACGCACTGATCTGGTCGCGGTTTTCCTGCGGTAAAATCGAACAAGTGGCATAAAGAAGCGTGCCACCGGGTTTTAGCCACTTCCAGCAATGATCGAGAATTTGCTGTTGTAGTTCAGCCAATTCTTCAATGTCATGGTTTTTTCGCAACCATTTAATATCGGGATGGCGGCGGATCACTCCTGTGGCTGAGCAAGGCGCGTCCAGTAAGATACGATCAAATTGTCCGCCTTGCCACCATGAGTCTATGTTGGCCGCATCACCATGTATAAGCTCCGCTTTTAATGATAAGCGGTCAAGGTTCTGTTGCACACGTTCAAGGCGTTTGGCATCAAAATCAACAGCCACTAATTTGATACTCGGCTCAAGTTCGAGTAAGTGACAACTTTTGCCACCGGGTGCCGCGCAGGCATCGAGTATTAATTCATTCGATTGCGGGGCAAGTAAGGTCGCCGCCCATTGTGCCGCGCCATCTTGTACTGATGCCGCACCTTCATGAAAGTGTGGCAGTGTGGCGACATCCTTTGGTTGCGCTAGGAGAATGGCATCGGCACTGCTGCCTTCGCTCGCTTCAATGTCGATTTCGGCTAGGGCAGCGAGGTATTCGGCACGGCTCTGGGATAAGCTATTGTTACGCAGCCACATGGGTGGGCGTTCATGGCTTTGTTGAATGATGTCTTGCCACTGCTCGGGATAGGCTTCTTTTAAGCGCTTAATTAACCAAGCGGGTGTGTTATAGCTTAAGGTATCTGATCCAGTACTTAGCGGCGATAGCTGGCGCTGAATATTGCGCAGTACACCATTAACCACTTTGACCATGCCTTCAAATTTTAATTGGCGACAGGCTTCGGCGGTTTCTGAAATTGCGGCGTGGCTTGGAATACGAGTGAAGTACAGTTGATAGCAACCTACGATCAGGAGCTGGTGGATAATCCTTTGCTTACCTTTGAGTGGTTTCGCTAGGCATTCACTGATGCGTTTTTCTATTTGCGGCAGAGTGCGCATCACGCCATAGCAGATCTCGGCAAGTAGGGCTTTATCTTTGCCGCTGGCAAGATGTTTTTGTTGATCGGGCAGTGCCACTGACAGTGACACGCCTTTTTCTAATACTTCGAAGATGGCTTTCGCAGCTAGCGCGCGCAAGTTCATGATTATTGTGCCTCGTTTGCGAGGCGAGTATTCGGGCTAAACCATTCACCTCGAGCATTGAGAATATCGGCAACATTGAGTGGCTTTTTCCCCGGAAGCTGCATACTCAGCAGGGTTAACACACCATCAGCGGTGGCAACGTCTATGCCTTTTTTGCTGGCGCTGATGATAGTACCTGGAGCGGCTGTGCTGGTAGTTTCGCTGACTTGGGTTTGCCACACTTTAATAGTGTTACCTTGGTGCTCAAAGTAACTCACAGGCCAAGGATTAAAGGCGCGGACTTCTTGCCATAACTGTTTAGCGGATTTATTCCAGTAGAGTCTGGCTTCTTCTTTGCTGAGTTTTTCTGCGTAGTTCGCTAAGGCTTCATCTTGTTTTTCAGCGGCTAAGGTGCCATTTACCAAACCTTCGAGTGCTTGCAATAGGGCAACGGGACCTTGTTCTGCCAGTTTCTCGTAAAGGCTGGCTGACGTGTCGTTATCTTCGATCGGCAGATAGGTTTTAAGCAGCATGTCACCTGTATCTAAACCCACATCCATCTGCATAACGGTCACGCCGGTTTCTTTGTCGCCGGCCCAAAGTGCGCGTTGGATCGGTGCGGCACCGCGCCAGCGTGGCAAAATAGAACCATGAACGTTAATACAACCTAAACGCGGTGTATCTAACACGACTTTTGGCAAGATCAGACCATAGGCTACGACCACCATGATATCGGCGTTGAGTGCGGCAAGTTCTTGTTGCGCGGGTTCTTTACGTAATGAGCCGGGTTGAAACACTGGAATACTATTGGCGATAGCGAGTTCTTTTACTGGGCTGGCGGTCAGTTTCTTGCCGCGGCCAGCAGGTCTATCGGGCTGAGTGTAAACGCCAATCACATTGTGGTGTGAGTTTAAAAGTGCTTGTAAGTGGCGAGCGGCAAAATCCGGTGTTCCGGCAAAGATGATGTTGAGTGGTTTCAAATCTGATCCTATGCTTCTTTGGCGTCCAATCGGGCCGCTTTTTCAAGTTTTTGTTTGATCCGCTGACGTTTTAGCGGCGACAAATAATCGACAAACAATTTGCCTTTGAGGTGATCCATTTCGTGTTGAATACAAATGGCAAATAACTCATCGGCCTCAACTATAAATTCGTTACCGTGCCTGTCTAAGGCTTTTACCGTGACAAATTCGGCGCGATCGACTTTGGCGTAAATCCCCGGAACCGACAGGCAACCTTCTTCATTGCAGAAGTCACCGCTGCTGGTGATAATTTCGGGATTGATAAACACTTTGGGTCGTTCGACTTCATCCTGTAAGTCCATGACAATAAGTTGTTTATGGTAATCAACTTGGGTCGCGGCCAAGCCGATACCTTTTTCTTGGTACATGGTTTCGAACATATCATCAATTTGAGTCTGCAGCTCGGCATTAAACTCTGTGATGGGTGTGGCTTGTGTTCGTAATCTTTCGTCAGGGAATTGTAATACTTTTAATAGTGTCATACATAAACTCTTAACAAGTCTGTCAAATCTCTGCCAGTTAGTTATACTGACTGATGCTAATGAGTTAATTTTAATCTTTAGTGCCTACCAATAACAGTAAAAGCTCAAACTAAGAGTTAAACAACATGGAAATACCCATGAAACGGTTAATTTTACTCGCGTTAATGACATTCAATTGCACGTTTGTTGCCGCAGATACCCTGACGCTTAAGGCGGGGCATCCTGAGTCATATGTAGTGAAAAAGGGCGATACTCTTTGGGATATCTCCGCCGCGTTTCTGAATGACCCATGGAAATGGCCGAGTCTTTGGGATGTAAACCCACAGATTGCTAACCCCCACCTTATTTACCCTGGCGATCAACTCACTCTGATATTTATTGATGGTCAGCCCCGCCTTGTGCGTAATGGTGCTACTGTCGATAGTGCTAAACCCCATGTAAGAAAGAGTCCCGAGGGACGTGTCATTGCTAAGAGTAATGCTATTCCAGCCGTTGATTTAGCCTTGATTGAACAATATTTAGTGCAGAATCGGGTCGTCGAGACTCACTGGCTTACTGAGCAACCTATGGTGCTGGCAGGTGAAAGTCCATCGCGTCACCATATTGTGGGTGATGTGATTTATATTGATGCTGAACTGCCAATAAACCAAAAATATGGTATTTACGAACGCGGTCGCGAGTTTTTCAATAAAGAGTCAGGCGAAGCGTTAGGACAAGAAGCCATTTTGTCGTCTACTGGGCAAGTTATTGAGTCTGGTAAGGTTTCAAAAATTAAGTTGCTAACGAGCTTTCGCGAAACCAAAGCGGGCTTCAGAGTATTGCCGATGGAAAGTGATTCCTTGATGTCAGCTTACTTTACTCCTAAACCTGCGGAATTAAAGATACCGGCTTTAGTGTTAGCGACAGAATCAAATTTGCGTGAAGCGGGTAAGTTGAATGTCGTGTACTTAGATAAAGGCACTCAGGATGGCGTCGAGCCTGGGGTGGTATTTTCTATTTACCGTGATGGTGAGGTTATTGTTATCAACAATGACGGTATGCCAGTTCCTGCAATTGAACGTACTGCCTATGATAACCTAATGGCGTCAGTCTCTTCGGATCGTGCAGTTAAGATGCCGGATGTTTATCATGGTAAGTTGTTAGTGTTTAAAGTGTTTGATAAGGCGAGCTTAGGTTTGATTGTCTCCACCGAGCGGCCTGTTCGTGTCGACGATAAGTTAATCGCCCCAGAATCTTTAGCCTTAAGAGGTCTATAATCTCTGAAAATTTGGTCGATTGGTTAGTTGTTTGTGCTGTATCTGGGCTAGGACCCGCTCGGATCCAACAATTATTAACGCACATGGAAGTGGACGACCTTAGACAAAGGTTAGAGCATGAGAGACAAGCGCTACCTTTATCTGATCATCTGCTCCATAGCCTTGTTATTGATTATCAAAAAGTGGATGTCGCCCTCGAATGGCAACAGCAAGCCGCCGATCATCATCTGCTTTGTTTCTCTGATCCGCTTTATCCACCATTATTAAAACAACTCTCAGATCCGCCCGCCGTCCTGTTCGTTAAAGGTTGCTTAGAGGCGTTAGCCCTTCCTTATCTTGCGATTGTTGGCAGTCGTAATGCTTCTCCAGGCGGATTGCAGGTCGCTTATCAACTGGCTGCTGAGATGTCCTCAATGGGATTTGGTATCTGTAGTGGCATGGCGATGGGGATTGATGGGGCGGCCCATAAAGCCTGTGTTGACCATCAAGGGCGCACAATTGCCGTACTAGGAACGGGCATAGAGATCATTTATCCACGAAAACATCGACAGCTTTATCATGATATTCAGCGGCAAGGCTGTATACTTAGCGAGTTTTGGCCTGATGCTGGTCCCTTTGCGGGTAATTTTCCGAAACGAAATCGCATTATTAGCGGTCTATCTTTAGGTACTCTTGTGGTTGAAGCCTGTCGCAAAAGCGGCTCTTTAATCACTGCTAGGTTGGCGATGGAACAAGGGCGTGAGGTGTTTGCCGTTCCGGGCTCAATCTTAGGTGGTTACCATCAAGGCTGTCATGATTTATTACGTGATGGAGCAAAGCTTGTGGAAACTGCTGCCGATATAGTGGAAGAGTTGGCAAGTTTAACCGCTTTCCACCTTGAAGAATTGAAGTTATGCCACCATATACAGCAAGGCGAGATTTGTAATTTGCCATTTTCGTCTCTGTTAGCTAGTGTAGGTTATGAAACTACATCAATTGATGCAGTCGTTGAACATAGTGGAAAAACGATAGATCTGGTGTTAGAACAAATGCTTGAACTTGAGTTGCAAGGTTGGGTAATAGCAGTACCCGGTGGTTACGTCAGAGTAAAGAGGAGCTAGCCATGTTTGATATCCTCATGTATCTATTTGAAAACTATGTTCACAGTGAAGTTGAACTACTAGTTGATGAAGACGAGTTAACCAAGGAACTCACTCGTGCCGGATTTCATCAATCCGAGATTTTAAAAGCGTTAACTTGGTTAGAGCGCTTAGCTGAATTACAAGAAGGGGATAAACCTTATCTTTGTAATCACGATCAGCATTCGTTTCGTATCTATACGAAGGACGAAATGGACAAGCTGGATGTAGAATCCCGCGGTTTCTTGTTGTTTTTAGAGCAAGTTAAAGTGCTGAATGTCGAAACCCGTGAAATGGTGATCGATAGAGTGATGGAGTTGGATGAACCAACCCTGATTTTAGAAGATCTCAAATGGGTTATCTTAATGGTGCTGTTTAATGCTCCTGGCCATGAGTCCGCTTATGAGCAAATGGAAGATTTAATCTTCGAACAGCCCGAAGGCCGACTGCATTCTTAATTGTTGTGAAAGATGAATTATGAGAGAAAGGAGGCTAAGACCTCCTTTTTTGATGCCATAAATTCCTTGATGGCACTGCGCTTGATATCCTAATGCGCTACGACAGGTGGTGAATGATTATGTCTAAGATTGATGAACAATTATTTAGTGCCCACGAACACGCACTGGAAAAAGAATACGAACTTTGTCCCGAATGTGGCAGCGAGTTATCGGTTAAACACAGTAAGCACGGCGGTTTTATTGGCTGTAATAATTACCCTAGCTGTAATTACACTCGACCCTTAGTGCAGCACGAATCTATTGAAACTCAAGTGATTGAAGGTTCTGTATGCCCTGAATGCGGTCACGAACTGGCAGTAAAGTCAGGGCGCTTTGGGATCTTTATTGGGTGTACTCAATATCCTAGCTGCACGCATATTGAAAAACAGGATCAAGCGAGTGACAAGCCTGACATTCCTTGCCCTGAATGCAAAGCGGGTAAGCTTGAGCACAGAACTAGTCGCTTCGGAAAGAGTTTTTATGCCTGCAGTGCTTACCCTAAGTGTAAGTTTATTGTGAATTATCCTCCGGTTGCTGAAGATTGCCCGAGTTGTGGTTTTGGGATCTTAGTCGAGCGTAAAGGTGCGGCTGGGATGCGTTTAGAATGCCCGCAAAAAAGCTGTAAATACAAAAGACCACTTTAGTTTATTGTGTGACCTGCATCTTAATATTTGGCCGATGAAAGTGGCTTGCGTATAATCCTCGGCTGACCGCTGATGGGGCGGTCAGTATTCGAATTTATCCAATAATTTGATTGTTGAAATCGACAATACTCAAAAGGTGATCCTAAGATGTTGCAGCTGCACCCATCTGACATAAAAGATATTGTGCTTAACGGTGGTGTTATCGCTTATCCAACCGAGGCCGTTTATGGCCTAGGTTGCGACCCAGATAATGACACCGCTATCCAAAAGTTATTGGCTGTAAAACAGCGCCCATGGCAAAAGGGACTGATCTTAGTCGCCAGTGATTTTCAGCAGCTTTTAGCTTATGTTGATGAATCGCAATTAACGGCTGAGCAGCTCGAGTTTGCATTTTCCAAGTGGCCGGGGCCTTTTACCTTTGTAATGCCAATCAAAGCGCAGGTTTCAAAATACCTCTGTGGTGAATTTGACTCTATCGCAGTGCGAGTATCTGCCCATACTGGGGTGCAAGCCCTGTGCCGCGCGCTCAATAAACCTTTAGTGTCGACCAGCGCTAACCTTGCGGGTGAAGAGCCAGCATTAACTGCCGATGAAATTCTCGCAGATTTTACAGGTAAAATTGATGCACTCGTATTAGGTGAACTCGGAGAGCAAGGTCAGCCCTCGACCATTATCGATGCGCGAAGCGGTAAGATTTTACGAAATGGACAATGAGCAAACCAATAATAAGGATAACAATATGAGTGTGCCTGATGTTGCAGTGGTAAAAGCGTTTTTAATCGATCTACAAAACCGAATTTGTGCTGGTTTACAGGTGCTGGATGGTCAAGCAACGTTTGCCGCCGATTCATGGACCCGCGCCGAAGGCGGTGGTGGCACGAGCCGAGTATTAACCCAAGGTGCAGTGTTCGAGCAAGCTGGGGTTAACTTTTCCCATGTGACTGGCGCCGCTATGCCTGCGTCAGCTACGGCGCATCGCCCAGAACTGGCGGGTCGCAGTTTTGAAGCTATGGGTGTGTCTTTAGTGATCCATCCTAATAATCCGTATATCCCGACGACTCACGCCAATGTGCGCTTCTTTATTGCTCAAAAAGAGGGTGCTGATCCCGTGTGGTGGTTTGGCGGTGGCTTTGATTTAACGCCTTATTATCCTTTCGAGGAAGATGTGCGCGAGTGGCACCTGAC
The DNA here is from genome assembly GCF_025653985.1 of Shewanella sp. SM69. NCBI lineage: Bacteria > Pseudomonadati > Pseudomonadota > Gammaproteobacteria > Alteromonadales > Shewanellaceae > Shewanella > Shewanella sp. SM69. The sequence goes on along the minus strand of NZ_JAKKRV010000019.1, from coordinate 3,867 downwards.
TTCTAAGGATATTTGCGCGCCTTTCGGGGATGAGGTTTATCCCAAGTATAAGAAATGGTGCGATGAGTATTTCTTCCTGCCGCATCGTAATGAAACCCGCGGCGTGGGTGGATTGTTTTTCGATGACTTGAATCAAGCAGGATTCGAGCAAAGCTTTAGCTTTATGCAAGCTGTAGGTAATGGCTTCTTAACGGCCTATGCGCCGATTGTCGAGCGTCGTAAAGAGACTGAATTCGGTGAGCGTGAGCGTCAGTTCCAACTCTATCGTCGTGGTCGTTATGTTGAGTTCAACTTAGTCTACGACAGAGGCACGTTGTTTGGCCTACAGACGGGCGGCCGCACCGAGTCTATCTTAATGTCGATGCCGCCATTAGTGCGTTGGCAATATGCTTATACACCAGAGGCGGGAAGCCCAGAGGCAGATTTGTACGATAACTACCTCAAACCCCGCGACTGGGTTTAGCCAGTAATCTTAAAAAGTGGATGCGATGTCCACTTTATTGATTACGCATATGATCAGCCAGAGTTGAAATCGCCTCAAAGATGGCGGCTCGATGCTCTGGCTTATTAATGTTTTCTTCAATCGCAAATTTCATACAAAACAGCCATTGATCCCGCATCGCCTCATCGACGGCGAAATGCATGTGCCGTGCTCGCAATGCGGGATGACCATATTTCTGCTGATAGAGCTGCGGCCCGCCGAGCCAACCACTTAAAAATTCGAACAACTTCTGCTCTGATTCCGCAATTGGCGCTCTATGAATGGCAAGCAGTGTTGTCGTTTCTGCAGAGCTTGCCATCTTCTGATAAAAACATTTGGTGATAGCGCGGATCACTTTTTCGCCGCCGATTAAGTCGTAAGCGTTAGATTGGCTCGGATCGCGATCATCCTGCGGTGGAGTGTGTTTGCTAAAAATTTTTTAAGCCAGTTCATTGGAATAGTCGTTCACTAAAATAGAGAGTATTGAGCCGATGGCGCATTATAGCGTGAAACCCAACGTGAAATTTAGTTGAACATAATTCGTCTTGCCTAGGCTCAAAAGCGCGGTAGACTGCAAAGCCATTGAACCTAAAATTTAATATCGCTATGACAGACAGATACGCAGTGTTTGGCAATCCAATTAGCCACAGTAAATCGCCGTTCATCCATGGACAATTTGCCGCGCCCACCCAAGAGTTATTAACCTATGAAGCCATTCTTGCTCCGGTCGATGGTTTTGAAGCCTCACTGACGGAGTTTTTCAATGCGGGCGGCAAGGGCGCGAATGTGACAGTGCCTTTTAAGGAGCAAGCTTTTGCGCTGTGTGACAGTCTCAGCCCAGAGGCCAAGCTTGCTGGCGCGGTAAACACCTTAAGTTTATTGGCCGATGGCACTATTCGCGGTGATAACACCGACGGCTTAGGGCTGGTGGCCGATCTCATCGTTAACTTAGGCAGCCTGCAAGATAAGCGCGTGTTACTTATTGGTGCTGGTGGTGCGGCGCGCGGTTGTATTCTGCCGTTATTAAATGCGGGAATTGCGCAGCTGATCATCAGTAATCGCACTCACACTAAGGCACAGCTTCTGGTCGATATCTTTACTTCGGTGGATAACGGTGCTTTCGCAAATAGAGTCACCGCCGTAGAAATGAATGAGCTTGTGGGCGAGTTCGATATCGTCATTAACTCAACCTCGGCGAGTCTTGCGGGCGAGTTGCCAACTTTGCCAGCGCATATCATCACCACCCAAACTGTTTGTTATGACATGATGTACGGCGCCTCGGTCACCGCTTTTAACCAATGGGCGCTATCTCAAGGTGCAGCTAAGGTTATTGATGGGCTCGGCATGTTAGTCGGACAAGCGGCTAAGAGTTTTACCCTATGGCGAGGTATTGAGCCCGACACTCAAGTGGTATTAAATCTTTTGAGGGATAAACTCATGGCCGAGCCTAAGTAGGAAGCATGAATCAAAGTATTCTTTTTCCCGAACTGCAATATTGGGACGACGCCCACAAGCGAGTCTGCTTTATCGCGCAGTCACAGGGGATGAACATCAAGTGCTATATCAGTGTGAATAAGTTAGCCGAGCTGAATGATTTCTCTGAACAGCCGAGTGCCAATGAAGCCGCCGCTATGCTGGCATTGTTTGATGCGGTGAGATTTGATGCCGAAGAAATGGCGGAAGACTTAATTGAAGCCGAAGAGTTTGATGAGTTTGGGGCAGTACACTTAGGCTAAACTTATCGAACTCAGATAGTTTTCTGAATCAGCGAATAGCAAAAGGCGGTAGAGACTCAATGAGTCTCTACCGCCTTTCTTGTATAGCTATAGTGACACTAAGCGACTAACTATAAGAGATTAGCTATAAGTGGCTAGATGTTCTGTAACTCAACTAAGTATTCGTTTTTCAGTCTGACATAGTTGTCGGCAGATTCTGGCAAAAAGGCAATTTCGGCAGGCGTTAATGGGCGAGCTTGCTTAACTGGGCTTCCTACATATAAATAGCCACTCTGTAATACCTTGCCCGGTGGCACTAAAGAACCTGCACCTAAGATCACATCATCTTCTAAAATCGCACCGTCGAGAATAATTGCGCCCATGCCCACTAATACTCGGTTACCGACTTTGCAACCGTGAAGCATAGCCTTGTGACCAATAGTTACATCATCACCAATAATCAGTGGATGACCATCGGGACGAGCAGCTGACTTACGCGTCACATGTAATATGCTACCGTCTTGTACGTTCGAGCGCTTACCAATACGAATATGGTTAACATCACCACGCGCCGCCACCATAGGCCAAATACTGGCATCAGTATCTAACGCAATATCGCCAACAAGCACCGAAGCTTCATCTACATATACGTTATTGCCTAATTGAGGATGAATACCTTGGTAAGTTCTGAGTGGCCCTGACATAGAAAAGTCCCTAATTGAGTGGTTTTTAGCATTATAAAGGTTAAAAACTAGCGGGTCAGGTCAAATATCCAACGAACAGTGAGAAAATGACAATTATCTTAAAAATAGGGGTTGCGGACTTTCTCAATCTCCCTATAATGCGCATCCACTGACACGGCAGACGGCGAAAGCAAGCTGACGAGTTAGGTTGAATTGAGTCGCTTTTAAGTACTTAATTCAAGCGCAGCAAGAAGTTGAAAAATACTCCTTGACGCGAAACGGGAAATGCGTAGAATACGCAGCCCTAGCCAACTGGAAGCGTTCTACGCTCAGTGTGGTACTCACCTTCTCTTACGAGGTTGAGTTGCTCTTTAACAAGATAAAACAAGAAATCTGTGTGGACACTCACAGGTGTTGAGTTAATCGAAACTGCTTAACCTTCGGGTTGGCAGTCAAAAATTTAAATCAATGTAACAATGAGTGTTCATAGTAATATGTACAGTTTGTTTCTTTAGTTAGAAACAAAAAATCAGAATTCATTGAGCCGCTGAAGTCGCAAGACGGAAGCAACAAAACTTTAATTGAAGAGTTTGATCATGGCTCAGATTGAACGCTGGCGGCAGGCCTAACACATGCAAGTCGAGCGGCAGCGCAAGGGAGTTTACTCCTGAGGCGGCGAGCGGCGGACGGGTGAGTAATGCCTAGGGATCTGCCCAGTCGAGGGGGATAACAGTTGGAAACGACTGCTAATACYGCATACGCCCTACGGGGGAAAGGAGGGGACCTTCGGGCCTTCCGCGATTGGATGAACCTAGGTGGGATTAGCTAGTTGGTGAGGTAATGGCTCACCAAGGCGACGATCCCTAGCTGTTCTGAGAGGATGATCAGCCACACTGGGACTGAGACACGGCCCAGACTCCTACGGGAGGCAGCAGTGGGGAATATTGCACAATGGGGGAAACCCTGATGCAGCCATGCCGCGTGTGTG
>NZ_JAKKRV010000018.1:0-104556 GCF_025653985.1 Shewanella sp. SM69 | reverse complement strand
ATCATCATTGAGGTCATCGGCACAGATCCCCGGGCCAATCAGGCGTTCTACAGGCTTGTTGGCAAAGAATTGCGGGAACATGTGCAAGGTCGAACTATGAAAGCCAAGACCGTTCAGTATCATCGCCACCAACGCTTCACCATGTGAGACTTTGTAGGGCGGCGTTTTGGGTAGCACCGCATCAATCATGCGAGCAATGCCGAGTTCTTGGCAAAGTGCAGCGACCAAACCAAGGTGGTCGAGGTTACGGATAGAGATAGCGGGAGCGGCCATGATGAATTACCTGCAAAAGAGAGTAATAGATCAGAATGACCGATCGCCGTCAAGTTTTTTAAATCGAAAATTAGGTGCGGAATGACGGTTTCACGCGCCCAGTCGTAGGCTTGGCGATGATTGTCTAACGAGACTAGGCTGACTGCCAGCTCAACAAAGCCAGCCGCTCGAAGTGCTTCACATTGTTCAAGGTATTTGTCCATTTCGCTTGCGGCAGCAAGAAACGCATCCTCAATTTTTTCGTAGTCTGAAGAAGTGCAGTTGCTAACATCTGACTCGTCAGTGATTTCTTTAACAAACGCTTCTCTTGGGTCTACTGATTGAGTTTCCATCTATTTTTCCTCATTGGGTTATCTACTGTGAATAGGCTACCAATGATTGAATTTCTGGCAAATTTCAGATCTGGTGGATTAGACCTTCGGGAAAATATAGGTGCGTTCTATCTCGAAGCAGTGCAACGGTACTTTGTTAGCGCCGTACTCAGAATTAAAGTTGACCGTGGCTTCAAAATACCTGACGCGGGATACCCCAGCCTGCTTGTAAAAGTAATCAGCGGTTTGAGAGCGGTCATCGTTGTAGCCGCTCAACAAACTAAACTCTCGATGGATCCCCCCAAAAGCCTTCACGAAGGGATAGTACAATCTTGAGCGACTGCCATCATCAAAATCAGACTGATAACCGAGCTGTTTACCTACAGGCGAAGTCTCAGAGCAATCCAATTGGGTAAAGGATTTTTTCTGTTCTATTCCACCGTCTGCGTAAACACAGAGTGAACACGCTAGAGCTACTGAACACAAAAATCTGACTTTCATTTTAACCTTCCTTTTATCCACAATTTTTGTGAATAACGCTTGGATATGCTTAATACAAAATTAGGTTTCATCTGTTTCATCAGCAATTTAACACAAAATCCCCAGATAGAATCAAATCTATAGGGGCTAAATTACATCTTAGGCAGCTTCTTAGGTGCCTTGATGAAACAGAATATAGGCTGCGCCATTATCAATGGCCTCTAGGACCGCACCCCTGATTTCCTGCGGCACATCATCTATTGATACATCACCATCTTCATCGGAAATGCAGCAGGTGTTCACAACGAACTCCCAAATGCCGCAGTTATCCGCGTCATGGTTCTTGCGATGCGTATACGTCGCGATTTCTTCAATCCATGCCCAGACAGGCGTTTGCTCTGGCGTATCGTATTCAACGTATTCAGCCACATTGATGTCAGCAATATTCAGTATTTCCACTACCCTTTCCTCTCAGAATTATCGAGCCATTTGACTCATGCTCATTAACTCATATTGGGAAATTCACGCAAAAATTCGGGGTTCCCAGGCACGAATCAACTTACTCTGTTAACCTATTACTTTAATATTTTTTCGGTCACCATATATGGTTGTAAATTACGCACAAAAAACCGCTCATTGGGAGCGGAAACTCACTTGCGTGGATTGCGCCTGCAAGAGAGACTGTGATGGCCAGTGATAACATCTTGTATTTCACAGAAACATCCTTATATAGCACTATTGAAAAATTTAAGATTAATGTTTGCGGATAACATCGATTTCTTTCGAGCAAGCATAAATTCGCTTTGCCTTTCTCCCGAATCCATTAAACCCATATTTGAAAATATTTTGGCTCCGACTTATTGGGATCGGCCAGTTAAAGGCATGGCGCCGCAGGCTTTATGAGCCCCAGTGGACAGAACAAAAGCCGCTAAAAAGCGGCCATTTGAATAATCCCTACGAGTTATCGACGATAGTTATAATTCTGTTTCTGTGTATTTTGTGGGTAACCGCCCTGTGGTTGAGGCTGGTAACCGCCCTGTTGCTGTTGCTGTTGCTGTTGCTGTGGAGCATTTTGCTGGTAACCTTGCTGCTGCGGGGCATTTTGCTGGTAACCAGAGCTTTGGCCAGCACTGTCCTTTTGTGAGCTACCTAAAAGCTGTACCTGACCATCAAAGTCCACGACTACCTCTGTTGTGTAACGGTCTTGGCCGTTAGCATCTTTATATTTACGAGTCTTTTGCTTGCCTTCAATATAGACCTGACGGCCTTTACCACCGTATTGATTAATAATCTCTGCCAGCTTGCCCCAGACAACAATCTTGTGCCAATCGGTCACCTCTTGCTGAATACCCGCTTGGTCTTTCCAAGTGTCACTCGTGGCCACACTGAAATTTGCTACGCTTGAACCACTAGGAAGTGTTTTAAAATCAATATCCTGACCGATATTACCAACGATGATAACTTTATTAACTGAACCCATTTAGCTCTCTCCAAAGAAGTAATTAACGAGTATATTAAAACACAGACTCATAATCGCACAAATTTTGTATATTTAAATATTACTTGCCACCAGTTCCACACAGAACGTTGATACCGCCCTACCTACTCGCTTAGAAATCGCTTTCATTAGCAGAGTAATCTGCACGTATGCGGCAATTAGCTTGCTACGGCTCGGATCTTCTAGTCGTATCCAAAGAGAATGAAATGGATCGTTTACGTTGTTGCTTAGACAACCGTTGGCCAGCTGTAACAGATAACCCTGCACGTCCAGCCCAGTACCGGACTTCAATGACGAATACGATTTCACAGTTAATGGCTGACGATCACCAGCATGGATACACAAGCGGAAATCCTGCTTGTCGTGAGTAAGCACTGCATCGGCACCATAGAAACTAAATGCTTTACCAATTGGGTCGAGATTGCCGCTCGAAATCTCTGAATAGACAGCGTGAACAAACAACGCCTTTTGAGCGGGAGTAATATCCGGCGTTGGCTGCTCGCAAACTCTGGCACCGTGGTTAATTAACGTGTCAAACAATGAAAGCAGACTGTGTAAGGCGTTAACTTCGTTATCGGGCCACAACGAAGACAGTAAATCGGTTAACTGACTAGAGCTGGATAGTTTCATGAATGCCTCGCAATCAGGGAAAGATGGCCCGATATTCGCACCTGAATCAATTCACGCAAATTTGCTATCCCCTCCCCTGCCACGATTCACCGCAGAATTTCAATATAAATACCGTGTGACCACCAGAGTTTACTCGTCTACTCATAGATTTTTCTCGTCTGCTCTGGAGTGGCTTTCACAGTTTGATGCTAGAAATCAATACTGATACACAAATATATAGATCAAAATCTATCTGTTCCAGAAAATTACATTTAAAATCAGCAACTAACGCAAATTACAAATCATTTTTCCTCCTTGAAAAAATCTGAATCAAAAACTTAACAAAATTGCGCAAAAAAAATACAGATTTTTAATTGAAAGATCCTGTTGTTCAGCATGGAAAATAAATATATATAGAACAGCAGTTTACACTTGAATGACGAATTTTAATCACATTTTAAGACGAGTAAACTATATGGATTACACGAATAAAATATTGGTGTATTACGAGTAAAATATTGTGCAAACACGAAAACAATATTGAGAAACACGAATAAAATATAGGAGTCAACTTGTAAAAATTGGTAGGACACGAAAAAAATATGGAGTAAACACGAAAAAAATATGGAATAGCTATTTGGTGACCGTTATATTGATGCTACGGGAGGATGCCATGACAGATAAAACAAACAACACGCAGATTCAAAATGGTTCAGATGGGGTAACAACAACATCGAAAAAGGTCAAAACTGACAAATTTGATGTTCATCCTGAAGCGCAGCTGCCTCAGACTTATAGAAAGAACCACAATTTAATCTACAGTCGCATTTCAATGACGACTCATGAGCAAAATCTACTAGCTCTATTTCTGATCCAGATGCAAAAGACAGAATGGAAAGAAGATACCCAGCTCGAAATTTCTATCCCAGCTTCAAGATTGGCTGATTGGCTGGAAGTCGAATCCAAAAGCCTAGCTGCAACAATTAAACCTGTGGCACTTCGGCTTCAGAAACGAACTGTTCTAGCAGAGCACCCAACAACTCATGAATTTGAATCATCCGTGCTTTTTCCTACAGTGAAATACGCTCGAGGAAAGTTAACAATGGTTCCAAACTATGATTTGAGAGATTTCTTCCACGATGCTTCTAAGGGTTATGCTTCGGTCAACGTAGCAAGATTCCTACGACTGCGAGGTAAATACTCTAAACCGATGTATGACCTATTATCTCGGTTCAAAACACCTGACAAGCAGTTGTATAAAACAGACGTTATAACGCTCAAAGGTGTTTTCGGGTTAGTTGACGACAAAGATAACTATCTTCCAGGCAAGAAAACGATGAAGGACACATCGGTGTTCGTTAATCAGGCACTTGTAAAGTCGATTGAAGAAATAGAAGAAGCCTGTGGTGACGAATTGATGTTTTTCAACACAGATGCGTCGGGCAAAAAACGTCATGGCATTATCGAAAATAAAACTGGCAACAAAATCACGAGCATCGAGTTCGAGTACCTTTGGATAGATCAATTCATTAAATTGCATCCAATGGATCTCGAGGCGGCAGCGGAAGTCGCAATGAATGCAGAAAATCGCCTCCGTTTGAAGAAAGAAAAGATTACACAGGAAGAGACCGAGCAGCTGGCCGTCGCATACTACGTACTTTCAACACACTATGAAAAATACAGACCCCGCTGTAGAGAGTTATTTTACGATATCTACAAACACTACCGAAAAATTTCAATTGAAAAAGCGGAAAACTATACAGAATCGGAACGGCCCAAACTAAAGAGTTCAGCCCTCGATAAATTAGACTTCTTGTTAAACGTCGAAACCGACAAATAACTCCTCCCCTATCACTCCCTAGATCTATTCCAGTAGTTTACTCAATTGCGAGTAAACTACTGGGTTGCACACGAATAAAATACACAGAAAGTCACGAGTAAACTGCTGGTATATACACTAGCAAACTACATGAGTATTTAGTCAAAAATCTTAAAACCTATGTATCAAGGACTTACATTGAAAATATTACGAGTAAACTACATGTCTCGACACGTATAAACTCTATGAGTCACACGAATAAACTAATTGTTTAAGTACAAAGTTTATTCAATTTAGGGAGTCAACCCTATTTTTAGTACAATAAATAAGCTAATTTTTAGGTTGTGGATAAGTACACTAATAAACTCTATGGGTAACACGAGTAAAATCAGGGTATTACACGAGTAGACTCAAGTTTGATCACGAATTAGATCTGGGTGTAAAACGAGTTAGATCTGGGTAATCGACGAGTTAGATCTAGGAGTAAAGCGAAAAAACTATTTAAAAAACTATCTTAAGTTGCTGAAAAATTAAGGTAATACTTTCCTTATAGATCTTTATATCTTTCATAGTTCTTAATAAAAAGATCATATTTTTTTATAATCCCAAGCAAATAGATCGTTTATTTGATCTTCTTAAGATCAAAAGCATCAACCCCCTCATTAAGACCTGAACCAATGCACTAATGGGCATTACGATCATTTTAGACAATATCACTAAAAAACCCCCTACTAATCATAATGAAAATCTCTCTGGGATTATTCAGTGGATTTATCTCATGCAGTCAAAAACTAGCTACAAGGTGCGGAAAATAACTCACTCAATATGAGGTGTGTATTTTTACGCACTTACTATTGAAATCCACACCTTTTAGCAGTAGTCTTATACGCAATTGATAAATGGAGTTAAATTTCGATGAATGATCACTTCAGAGACAAAATGCAAATCACTGCTGACAGAGCACGTAAAATGCTCAATACAATGTCAGACTCTATTTCTAAGCACAAAATCGAATTTGGTTTAGACACCTTTCACCAGCGTTACTCAAAAGGCGCATTAGCCAACTTGAGAGGCCTTACACGTAAAATCGTGGAAAAGTCGATTAATGAGATGGAAGCTGCCGGTTACAAATTCGATAAAAAACTAAACGGTAGTGTTGAGGTTTATGATCTCACTGTTGAACAGGTAATCGATATTTACAAGCATCGTGGACACAAAGCGTTAAGAGAAAAATTTGAACGCGGCTATGTAGTATTCCTTTGTAACCTCAAAGGCGGTGTAAGTAAGACAGTTTCTACAGTGAACATTGCCCAAGCGTTACGTTGCCACTCTGAAATGATCCAGCATGACTTAAAAGTGTTAGTGCTGGACATTGATCCTCAAAGCTCAGCCAGTATGTTCATGAGCCATAAAAACTCTATTGGCACTATTGATAACACAGTTGTACAAGCGGTGTTTCAAGACCTGACCCGTGAAGAGCTATTAGATGAGTTTGTCATACCTACTCAAGTTCCAGGTGTAGACATCATACCTTCAAGCATCGCAGATGCGTTTATTGCTTCACAATGGGAAGCTCTATGCGTTCAGCGTTTTGGTTCGGATATTAATCCGTTTGAGGCTTTATCTCGCAACGTGTGTGAAAAGCTGATCAACGATTACGATTTTATCTTTATCGACTGCGGCCCACACTTAGACTCACTTTTAAAAAGCGCATTGTGTGCAGCTGACGTCTTAGTTACTCCGTTACCACCATCAACTGTCGATTTGCATTCAACATTGCAATATGTGACTCGTATTCCTGAAATGCTAGATCATTTAGAAGCAGAAGGCGCAGCAACAAATCTAAAAGGCCATTTGGCATTTATGTCTAAGTATTCGCAGAGCGAACAGGATATTAACAGCTCAATGATTGCTAACGCTGTTTTTGCTGAAGACATGATGATGGCTAGCATTCCTGAATTATCTGCTTTCAAGCGTTGTGCAGAAACATTTGATACCGTTGTGTCAGTACATCCTGGTAGCTACACAGGGGACTCAAAAGCCCTTAAAAAAGCTAGAGAGTCACTAGACCAATTTACCTTGGCGCTATTCCAACACATTTCAAGAATTAGAGGATCAGAATATGGTTTCTAATCCTAAAGAAGCACGTAAACGCGTACCCTTCGGAAGATCCTTAATTGACTCTGCTGGTTTAAATAGCCAATTACATCCAGAATCTGCTGAGTCTGCACTCGTTGCTAATACTGATGTACGGAACGAATCAGCCGCTGCAATTAAAATTAAATTGTCCAGTGGTCGTACTCTTACATTCACTCGTAAGCACTTAACGGCAGAAGAACTCAAAACAAAGTCTTTTGTACACCCATTTAACCCGCGTCCCGCTGCCGATGTAACTCCAAATTCATTGCTGCTCATCCGTGAAACAATAGCAAAAGTGCAATTTTCAGATGCATTGGCAACACGAGATTCTACTGGCTATCACTTGTTTGATGGTCAGCGCCGCCGCATGGCAGCAATCTTAGAGGGTTCCGGTCTAAATGTGCTGTTTACTGATTTTGAGCTCACGGAAGAAGAAGTTCACGAAATCGTTAAATACGTCCAAACCTCAGAAAAGTACAGTTACCGAGATGCTGGTTTTCAGATGAAAAAAGCACTCGCTAAAAACGAGATTGAGATTGCTAACAATGACGAAAAAGAAAAGCCTCAAAAACTCTCCCTAAGAGATCTAGCTGTTCAATTCGACGTTTCTTATTCGTATGTAACGAGAGCGCTGAAGGCCACAGAAATTCCAGATGAAATTATTGAGTTGTTCCCCTGCCCTTCTGCTTTAAGTTCGACACAGATTATGGCTCTTTATGACATTACTCAAAAGCATCAACTTTCCGTTTTATTGAACGAGCATTTACTATCGGCAATAGAAAACATTCGCATAGATGCAAATGAAAGCGGAACATCGGTAGCGGGATTATTCGATGTTGATGGCCTGAAAAACAGTCAGATACTGAAGGTGTTTGAAGATTTCGATAAGCAATTAAAACCCAAGAAGTTGGCAAATGATAAAATTGCAGAGGGTAATGACCGCAATCGTTGGGCTAGATTATCTACTCAAAACCGAAAGACAAAGGTGGAAGTGACAAGGTTGTCGGAGCAAGAGATTGAGAAGCTAAAACAATTCTTAATTGATTTAGTAGAAGCTAAAAACCAGTAGTAAAAAGAAACTGACAGGCCGACCGCCAAGCCTGACCTGTCATGCACCAACAAACATACTTATTCGGAGTATTTATGTCAGCAGAAGTGATGTTAACACTAGCCACGGCCTTAAACAACGCGATTACCAATAAACAACCATTCAGACTTCCTGCAATGAAGTTCTATGAACTGGCGGAACTTAATCGTTGTTGCGCGAAATTGAGACAGAGGGCCCATTAAGAAAATGAAGCCAGCAGTGATGCTGGTTTTTTTGAGTGATTCGGTGGAATCAAGCGTTAAAATATTGGATATATATTTTAAATACAACAACTTAAGAGATTTTTAGTTTGGTGCGTTTTTTAGATAGAACCTAAATATCTGCACCAAGCAGCCTAGCGCGTAAGGTGTTGATAGTAATATGTATTTTAATTTTTTATATCAGTGATTCCACCGAATCAAGCCCGAGTTTTCTGCCCAGCCCTGGTATAGTGTTAAGCTCTAACTGATTTCGTTCCGCCCAGTCCCGCAATATTTCAATCAATGCTGGATTGTTTAGCTTAAACGCTGCTGCATAAGCCTCCCCTTTTAGCACAAACCCGTTTGCTCCGGCATCTAGTATCGCCTTAGCAATCTCAGGCTGATTTGAAGTAATTGCCGCACGCAGCAAAACACCATTCCTAAAGTTCAATAGATTACCCGTGAGCCCTGCTGAGATGTACTTGGCCACCAAGTGAGGTTTTTTATCGTAAATGGCCTTAAGTGCTTTGAGTTGCAGATTCATGTTCCTTCTCCTCCCTATCGAGTTGCAGCCAGAGAAGATTTACGTCTTGCCAATTTGATAACAGACTTGCCTTGTTCGGTGTAGCCTCGGTACTCGTTTTTCTTAATGCTATTTTTCATATTCTCAAGAATTATTGGCAGATCTTGCTCAGCGATAGTCCAATCATCATCGTGAAGCTCAAACACTTCACAAATTGCACAATCTCCCGTTTCTACGGTAATGAGTGGGAATAGACGCTCTGCATACTCGGTTTCTTTCAAATGTGGCTTAATCACTTTTAAGTAAAACACAGCTTGCAAATCGTAGCGTAAGTCTGCGAACTGGTAGGCAGCTAATGCTGGGTTAGCACTGCGCGTGGTTTTCAAATCGCAAGGAACAATGAATTTTTTTACGGCAGTTAACCAATCCACTTTACACTTAAGCATCAATCCGGTCTCAGGATCTCTTGTAAAGAATGCGACCTCCGCCATACCGTTTTTACGATTTAAAAATTTGTTCGCGTGAGCGTTGCGTTCAATGGCTTGATTGAGTCCGATAACACTATCAAACATCTCCTTTGACACTGGCAGCTTAAGCGCCTTAAGCGCGATGTGTTGATTATCCTGAAGTAATTTAATGATTGCAGCACAGGTCACCGTAGACTGAAGTTCGGTATCGCATAACGCAAAACACTCGTCACCAATATTCGCTTTTATCCACTCCAATTGACGAGACTCGAACGGTTTTTGCGGAGCGTTGGCTTGCTCAAGACGTTTGATTAATTCGGCAATTGTGCCGCTGGTTGTTAGTTTGTTGGCTGTGCAGGCATCTTTAAGCTCGGTTAATGATTTTGGATCATCTGGGAATTGCTCTGAGTCGAGCAGAGCAAATCTGCGAGCATTAAATACATCGGCTCCCTCTAGTGTTAATTCATGGCTTAGAACACCGGACTCGCGGGATTTAGCGCTGAAATTTTTACCTTTACCGTTGATATACGCTTGTTCGTATTTCATTGGGCTATCTGCATAGCACTTAACCTGACTTGAGCTAATGGCATCTAATGAGTGATACACATCGTTTGGAATATCTGAGTAAACACCTTCGATAAGTTCACCGGTGTCAGATAAGAATTGTGCTTTGCCGTCCACATAACCAGGCTTGACTAAATGCGTCAGGCTTGCGGGGATGATGCTTGAGGTTTGCTGGCTGGTGATGGTAACCGTGCTCACGCTGGCAGGATCAAAAAATGCGTTCATAGCAGAATTTAACGCATCTAAATCAAAATCAAATGAACTCATGATACTCACTCCAAAAATCTAAATCTTCAATTGCAACCATCATTACACGGCTTCCAAATGAGGCAAATTTTTAGAAATGGAGCAAAAAAATGCCCGCAAGAGCGGGCTATTGGAGTGAGCTTTTAGCTAATAGCTATAAGTTCTAGTTGTTTTAATAATGACTGCATCATACCAATCAAATTTTATTGCGCAAGAAATTCACGAAAAATGACTTGAAAATTGACTTGTGGATGCAAAACTGCTGAAATGCACAACACACTTTTTGGATTGTAAGCGCTATGAGTATCAAGAAAAGGATAACCAAAATTGCGTTAGCAGTATCGCTTGGTTTGTGTCATCCGCTGGCTATGGCCAACAGTGGCTTAGATGCTTTGTTAGAGGCTAACAAATCAGCTAAGCAGTCACAAACACAACCAGAGAAAATGCCGGAAGGAGAGGGTAAGGAGCTTATCAAGAATGCTTTCTCGATGTTAAACGACATCGTATGGTCTCAAGCGCTTCCCGTGAAAGGTATGGTGATGATGGTCTCTCGAGATGGTACTCAAGTGCTCGCCTCCACGGATGGAAGGATTCTCGTTAAAGGCGGCGAGGTATTCGATGGCTGGAACCGTTCACCTATAGCAACTGAAGCCAACGCAAAGGCGGCATGGCTTGCCAAGATTGATAAGGTCTTAGGGGTTTCTGTGAAGGATATGGCTGCATATTACATTGGTGATTTAGCAAAAACAGAGCCCGATCTAGTTGTATTTGTAGATCCTTTATCGAAGTTAAACGCTGACCTATTTAACAAGCTCCTTTCGATTAAAGGTAAGCAAATCGCGTTACTGCTTACCCCAATAGTGAATGGTAAAGAGGCTGCGATCAGAGCTAGGGAGCTGTGGTGCGCCAAAGACCAAAGTGAATCCCTACGATTGCTAGTTAACAGTGGTTTCACCACAGCCCCAGAAACCCTCGAAAACTGCGACATTAAAAAGCTATCCACCACGATTGGGGTTACTCAATTTCTACAGATCCGTCGTTTACCCTATTTCGTTAACGGACACGGACTGCACAACGTCGGATTACCCGATTCATTAACTGATTTCATTTCCCAAACGGAGAAATAATGATTACTCGAGCATTAAAATTAGGCATGGTCGCAGTTAGTTTGGCAACTCTTTTTGGATGTCAGTCGATGTTCGAAACGGGTGAAGAACCTACGGTTTGTGTGAACACTCAAAACAGCGGATTACCCTGTACCACCACTAGAGAAATTCTGAAACTGGCTGATACACCAGGCGGCATTGAGGCAGAAAAAGCGCGGCGAGCAGCTGCAAGCGATGAAGATTGCCCTGACTGTAACGTACCTAAGAAGTCAGTGGCTACCTCCGGCGCAATGGCCAATCAATCCGGCTATGGCTTGGACGCTAACGGCCAACCAATTACCCTGAATGACGTCAGTAATGCTTACATGTTTAGGGCTGATAACAACCGTGCATTACCCGCACCAGAGCCTATCGCTGTTCGACAGGCGCCCAAAATGCTTCGTGTTGCATTTGCTCCATGGCAAGACGACAAAGGCCGTTTACAGAACGTCGGTTATGTCTATACCGAAATTGAAACCCGTAAATACACCTATGGCCGTGAAGCATTCAACATGCCTGCTCAAATCACTCCGCTTTATATTCGTCAGCAATCCATTGAAGAAGAGCGAAGGGGTAACCCAAGCGAAATTAACGGAGTTGGCATTAAGACAGGTAAACCTGGGCGTAATAATTTCAATGCTGATCTAGAAGCGGCAAAGGCCACTTTGGACCAAGCGCCAAAAGCAGTTCAAGAAGCGTTACGCGCTAACGGCAATTAACACGGGTGCGAAATGACAACTGTAAATAACTGGAAAAATAGTCAAGGCATTGAGAAATATTCCTCAATCATCCCAATCTTAGATGAATTTGTGAGTGAGGAAGGGGAGCATCTTGGTTACATCTTAGAAGGGGGTTACCTTGGCGTAACGTGGCTATGTCCACCGTCAGGTGGTTATGGTGCAAATACGATTTCCACGCTGGATTCGATTTTCAAAAAAGTCTATCCAGAAGGGACTGTGCTGCAATTCTCGCTAGTGGCTTCAGACGACTTAGTAACAGTGTTAGACAATTACCGACATTGCCGTGGCAAGCGTAATCGGTTCGATACGGTCATTGATAATGACAATATGACCGAATACATGGTTGATTATTATAAAGCGCTTGCTGATACCTCAATCCCTTCGCGAGATATGGAAGGTGTACCGCTTCGCAACTTCGAGGTATGGGCCTCAATCAAGGTGCCTATCAAGAAAGCCATGCCGACTACAGAGGAAGTCGAAGATTTTGTAGATATGGCTAACAACCATGAAGCGTCATTACAACAAATCTTTGGTGTAGCGACCAAAATGCAACCTGAGATCCTAATTAACCGATTGCAGATGATCCACAACCCATCCCCGAATGCAGTTTGGCGCCGTGGAATTAAAGTAGATGGTAGACAAGGCTGTTACCGTTCTACTCAGCCCATCCGTGCGCAGTTGCTTGAACCTGGCACTGAGGTCAAAGTCGATGGTTCTGATTATATGGCGATTAAAGCGGAAGATGGTTCTACACGATTTATTCAAAGTGTGAGCATTAAAGAGTTCCCAGATTCCATTTACCAAGGCACGTTACATTTAATGACTGGCGATTGGTTGAAAGGGGATGATGGCGCTATTCCCGGCAATTTCATGATCAACCTTGTTGTTGAAATGAGCCCTAAGAAAGTCGCTAAGGATTACTCCAAGCGCCGCCTAATGGCCAAACAGATAGGTGAAGGTCCGTGGGCTCGTTGGATTTCGTCTTTGAAATACGGCCTGCAAGATTTTGAATACTACGAGCATTATCTAGAGCGAGAAAAGGCTCAGCATTGCCGCTTTCATTTAAACTTTCAAATGTGGGGACCGACTTTAAAGTCAGTTAAGAACTGCACTAAAAAACTAATCACGCGCATGGAAGGCTTTAGTTGGTCAGCTGGCGTGGATAGCTTGATTGGCCGTTTCACTTGGCTAAATGGTCTGCCAATGTGTACCTCAAGTGAAGTCAGTAGTTTCATTGAACGCTTTGACTTTCTCCCTAGTAACTTGGTCAAGTTCTTCGTTCCTATGGTGGCATCGTGGCCAGGAAACGCAGTGCGACACCCTGTGCTGACATACATTGCCCGTGATGGTCAGTTAATCACCTTTGACCCATTAAAGTCAGACTCCAATTACAACATCTTTATAACCGCAACCTCTGGCGCTGGGAAGTCGGTCTCTGCTAACTATTTGATTGAAGGTCTACTTTCAACCGGAGAAAACCGTTATCCAGATGCACTTGGTAATATCCACGGTGATCCTGATGGTGGCCGCGTATTCATCATCGACTCAGGTCGCTCATACGTTAAAACAACAGAGTTGTACGCAGGACAGTTCGTAGAGGTTATTCCGGACAACCGCTTTGCGTTTAACCTATGTCCTTTTAAGAGTATCGACGAATCTCAAAAAGATACTGATGAAGGCGTTGTAGATAGTGACGCTAACAACTATTTAGGCGCTCAAGGTGAAATGCTGTTGAACATCCTGAAGTTGATGGCTTTCCCACTTGGAGACTGTAACAGCTATCAATACTCTGCAATGTCAGTATTGCTCATGCAACTGTGGAACGAGAAGGGTAGGGAAACCAGTATTGACGATTTCGCTGATGCTTGTGCTAAACATCCCCGAGAAGAAGTTCAACAAATCAGCGACCAATTGACTCCTTGGTGTTACTTACGCGGTGGCCAAAACAGTTGGATGTTCAACCCTAGCAAGCCGCCCATTCAGTTTGAGAAGGATTTAGTGGTGTTAGAGCTAGACGGACTTAACGGTTCAGACCAGCTCAAAGCGGTGTGTATCATGCTGTGTATTCAACGTATTCAGCAGGAAATGTTTAGGCATGATCAACTGCATATTGTGAAAGCCTTTATTCTCGATGAAGCGTGGGAGTTCTTAAAGGAAAACAAGGGTGTAGATGAGCAGACCCGTCAGGTTCTTCAAACTCTGGCAAAATTCCTCGAATCTGGTTGGCGTCGTTTCCGTAAGTACAACAGCCTGGGTGTGTGTATTTCGCAATCGATGAAGGATGCCAACGAGTCGCCTGCGGGTATCGCGATGGCCAGTAACTCGGCTCACTTATTCTACCTCATGCAAAACGGTGAGGAACTGGCCCGACTCAATAAAGAGGGTAAGTTCATTGAGCAGGATTACCTTTTACTGAGGAATATCAAGACGGTTAGGCCGTTTTTCAGTGAAGTTCTGTTATGCAGTGGCGGCACAAAATCTGTAGGCAGGCTATATCTGCCAAGGGCTAAAGCACTGACTTACTCTACCGCTCCAGACGAGAAAAAACAGATTGAAATCATGATGAAAGACAAGGGGGTCGATATGTTTACCGCTTGCCAGATGATTGCTGAAAGGGAAGGAAAAGATCTAGTCGGGACATGGCGACGTCGATTCGACGCCAAAAATGAATCTTAGGCCTGCTGCTCGCAGGCCTCGCGTTCTTACTTAAAAGAATTGATTAGCGTTGATACTGGAAACAACTTCTTCAAGCTGTCTCTCAGGGAGGCTCGAATCTACCCCAGGGAAGGGGGATAACAGATGTTTATGGGCAACAGCGGAAATCGCTAATGTGATACTCGAATGTTCATTGGCAAGATACAGCTCTATTGCTTGCAGTGTTTCTTCAGGGAATGACCAGTGTCGAATGAACACAGGAAGTAGTTCTTGGTTGAGTGCTGTGCATTCACCAATTGTGACATTAATACCCATGTGATCAGCGTAACCAGCTACCAGCATAGCTCCACCGAATAACGCAATGCCTGTGATATACGAACTGGGTTTGCGCTGAATGTAGTCGAGTGCGATGGCGGTGTCGATTGAATAGTTTATGAGTTGAGTACTGACGTCATAAGCGGAGCTAGGCAACAGTTGTCTTAGCATGTAGGTAATGATCAGATTGACACTTCTGAGCGTTCCTAGTTTGGTGATTGCACGTTTTAAATCATCAAAGTTTTTAATGACGGGTAATGCAGCTGAATTGGCTACACGAAGGAACAACGCAGCGAGAGCAGCATCATTACCAACAAGTCGGTAAAGTTCATTAATGGGATCGTCGTGCTTCAAAATTTCCCTGATCTCCGGTACGGGGACATTTTTGATAAGTAAATCAAACTGAGCGCTTTGGGTTGCGTCAGTTATTGATTTAGCCGATATGGTGTAGTTAGCCATAAATCATCCATTAATTAACCGCTTAGACGCTTAGACGCTTAGACGCTTAGACTGAAGAGTATCATGAAACACCTGTTGAGTGTAATCGTACATCAGTATCTATGCCGTACAAAAAAATTAATTAGTATAAACTACTTTAACTATGGGGGTCGCATGTTGAGAAATATAAATTGTATGGTGTTAGGTTTGATGTTGGCTGTTTTTTATTCGTTCACGGCGCCAGCATTCGCATCACCCGCGCCTAATGAGGCTGAAAGCTGTGCTGTTGCTATGGCCCAGTTTCGCTATTACGCACATGGTTATGAGACTGGGGCTAAATGGATCCCAGGCAGTTTAGAGGCACCTAAGTACGCTGAAAGCGAAGTCAATCCAGAAGGGGTGATTATTGATTATTATATTGCTAAAGAGTACACCGAGGGTAGCAATCAGATCCCTGTTGAAATTACTCGTCGATTAATTCACACGGCATATAACAACTATCAATCGGGTCATAGCGCATCGTTTGGGAGCTACTGGACGTTGGCCTCGTGTATGGGGGTTATTAATAAGCCAATCGAGTTCCTAGGACGCTGTGACGAAAGAGAAGCGCAGCCGACGAAAAGGGGATTCCAAGAATTCGTGCAGTGTGCTAGTCCCAACAGCTAATTCTCAAAATTTGCCTCAATCAAGAAGCGTGATCTAATGGAGACATAGAACACGAATCGGATTGGGGCATGACAGACACGTCTTTAGAGCAATTATCCAAGTTTGGCATAACTGAGTTATGGCAAGTTGGACTTGTAATGCCTCTGCAATACAAAGATTTACGCCTTGTTCAATATGACTTGAATCCCTATCAAGGCTTCTCTGGGATGACGCTTTTCGGCGGTCATATTCACTCCGTATCTGACATCAAGTTAGGACGCACTAAAAAACGCAGTCCCTTCATCATTGTTGAGCTGACAGACCAACAGGGGTTCCGACTGAAAACCTTCGTTTACGACACAGCTGAAAACCTAAAATCGTTGAGCAACGGGCTCGCGATGGCTAATCAGCATCACCCTATCTATGTCTATGGCTTACCGGAATATCAAAACCAACAACTGATTTTAAAAAATCAGGAGTTTATTGCCCCCGATGATTTAGGGCGGTTGCATGTGTGCTATGAACTGGCCAAGGGAAGGAGCAAAGCGGAACCCAAGGTAATCGATTTCCTCAGCCGCTTACTGTCAGAACGTGATGTTATCAAGGAGTGTGCTGACAAGATTAGAGAGCTGCTTTCAGCTACCGCTGTAAGTAACAAACGACTAAAGCAATTTCTGGGTGCAGCCCCGAGTGACAACATCGAGCAGATGTTACAGGAGATCCATTTCCCCGATTGTGTTCAACGAGGTTACGCACGGATTCGGCAAGTTAGTAAGTTAGCAGCAGTCCTCATTGGTGCAGAGGCAAAGAAATTGGCGTCACAGTGGGGAGTAAAGCGTGTCCCGTTGCAGTTTGAGTCAGAGGCGATAGATAACCGCATTAAATCGTTACCATTCCAAATGACCGAGGAACAAAAATCCGCGGCATTAAGTATGGTCGCGCAAATGACCACGGCAGTATCTCAACACATGATGTTAATTGGTGACGTTGGCACCGGAAAAAGCTGTGTGATTGGCACCTGTGCCGCCTCAGTTGTGGATGCTGGTGGGCGAGTGGCCATTATGCTGCCTACTTCGAATTTAGCGCGTCAGTTACATCGAGAGTTCTCTGAGTATTACCCTGACATCAGCCCGACGTTAGTCATTGAAGGGGAGATCATTGAAGAGATTTCCCAATGTCGAATGTTGATTGGTACAACGGCGATTATACACAAACAGTGGCCATTCACATTTGATCTGGCCGTCGTGGATGAGCAGCACAAGTTTTCAGTAGAACAGCGTGAGCTTTTTTGCGCTGACGGGGCGCATTTACTGGAATCGACAGCAACCCCAGTACCGCGAACAGCGGCTTTGCTGAAACATGGAGTGCTGAAGGTATACGAGCTAAAGCATTGCTTCGTAGATAAGCGTATTGAGAGTCGTTTGTTAGAGCATTACGCAGGTCGAGACTTGGCAATAAGAGCGTTAAAAACGCTTCAAAGCGGCCAAAAGTTATTGATCGTTTGCGCCCTTAAAGATGAAAGCAAGTGTGAGGCATTTGCGGATATTCAGAATGCGACAGAGGCATACGAGAAATGGTGCCGATTCATCCATAGTAATCGTCACGTCCTGCCGGATGGTAGCGGGGTAGTTCTGGCGCATGGAGGGCTAACAAACGAAGAAAATGCTGCGGCAATCGATGCGCTCAATACGGGTGATGCAAACGTGCTGGTAGCGACGACATTAGTTGAAACTGGGCTGACGATTAAAGGGTTAACCCACTGCATTGTGATGAATCCAGACAGGCTAGGTCTCGTCCAACTCCATCAGCTTAGAGGGCGCTTAGCAAGGCACGGAGGGGTAGGGTACTTTGATTTACTGTTACCCCTTGAAATAAGCCCAAAATCAAAGGATAGGCTTGAATTAATTTCTCAAATTTCACATGGCGTGACGCTAGCGATTGAGGACATGAAACTGAGAGGATTTGGCGATTTAACCAAATCAGGTCGCTCGCAAACGGGAGTTAATCAGCGATATTTGTTCGGTTACAAAATCAATCTTGATGATTTAAACGATGCAATTGAGTTGATTGATACCTCAAGTTAGGTCAGAATCAACACAATTTTATTAACTCAAGAGCTTTATGGTTTATGGGTAAGGTATGAAACTACAATCGTTAAGTAAAAAATCGTTCATCGCATTTATTGTTATCTTGGCTCTTGCCCTTCTCGTTTGGGTAGTGAGCCAGTTCAACAGCTATAAAACATCACTACCAACGGGTGTCGCCAAAGATGGCCCTCCGGCCCTAGCAACTTTGTTAAGCAGTAACGCCAATAACAAAGTGATCCAGAAATGGAGTGTCACCGACGGTTCGCAAAATATCACGGGTTGGCTGGTGGATCTGAGTGGTCAAAAACAAATTTATTGGAGCACGGGCGACTTTGTTATTGCTGGTGGTCTGGTGGATGCGAATGGCGTCAACTTAACGGAGCAGTGGGCGACGACGCTGGGCATCTCCGAAGCCGATAGGAATCAGCCACAACAAGCAGGTCGAGCACAACGCGCACCTGTTGCTCAGCAAACTTACACTGAGCAGGATTGGCAAAGTCTCACTGCGGCGAAATACATTCAACTGGGCTATGAACAAGCGTCAGCTGAGAAAGCGATTTATGTATTCTTTGAACCCTTCTGTAGTGCTTGCAGTAGCTTACTCGCACGTTTGAAACCCGAGATTGAAAGCAAACAGTTGGATGTGCGCTTGGTGCCGTTAGCGTGGATCAGCGCCAACTCTGTCCCAGCAATCCAAGCCATGATTGATGGCGGTAAGGAGGCGGTGTGGAAGCACGAAGAGGCGAAGCAAACTAAAGCTGCTTATGCCACTGCAACACCAACCCCAGAAACTAAGATGGCCATCATCCAAAACTCTGAGCTCATGGGTACACTGGGCATCCAAGGTACGCCAACGCTGTTTTATCGCAATGGTGGTGAAATGGTCAAAGTTGTGAATAACTTTGCCGCAATCTCCCAAGCCATAAACTCGCTACAACTCTCCGCATCAGTCAATTAATTTCCCATCTCCATAAGGAGATCCCAATATGGGATCTCCTTGGTATCATAAACTCATTTGATTAATTTAATGTGCATTTATTCATCGCAAAATTCCCGTTAATTGCTTAAAAAATGGGTAAATAAATATATCCATTTATATAATTCTGATAACCTATGTAATCATAAAAAAATGTTGGATTCAGAATGAGCGACTTAATTTTCAGTAAATCCGCCATAGCGCTACTTATACTAGCGCAATCGGCGTGGTCATTTAACGCTTTAGCTGTATCCGGTGTAACCATCACTGGTGAACTGTCTGCAAAAATGCCCGAAATCGTCTTGACCCCACCTTCAGGAGTGGTGGCTAACGTCCAGCAGGTGCAAATCAAACCAACTCAAGGAACCGGTGCGGGTTGTAGCTTAACGACGGATGTAGCGGCGGCAAAAGCCTTTACGCAGTCCCAAGGTAACATGCTCTGTTTACTGGAGTGGAGCTTGCCATCAGGGTTAAGCACTTACAGCGATGGTATTCAGGGTTACTTTAATAACTCTGGCAATAACATCATCGGGTATACCGTAAGTATTTATTCTGGCAGTGGCAGTGAAAAAGTGCTGGTTGAAACAGGCTCGATGACTGTGGAAGCGGCGCAAGCTATTTCCCCAAACATCGTTGAAATCGTAAGTGACTTAACCACTGGTATCCAGTTAGGCTCGGACGTAACCAGCAACAGCAAGGGAAACATCCTCAAAACCGTCCAAGTTAAGACCGATTCAAGGCCATATACCCAAGTAGTTAATGCGCCGAGTCTCGGGGCGTGTACCATCCCGATTGGCAGCACATCATGTACCATGTCCACAGCTGGCACGACTATTGTCACCGACACAAGCAGTTCGACGGGCTCAACCAACTACAGCATGAGCGTGGATTCGGATAATGGTTATTTCAAAACCATCAATGGCCAATATCAGTCGCAATACAATCTCGCGTGGGACTTCAGGACCGCGACACTCGACGATTATATGATGCAAGCGGTGGCCTCGGGTAACGAGGTGCCAATCACTAAAACATTTACAGACGGCACGACACTAACTATCGAGAACGAAAAAGCGCTATTAACAGTAGCTACCCCTCACGCGGGTAAATCCGGTACGTGGTGGCATCCACAGGCGACTATTACGTTAAAACCAGATCCACAGTATTCAATCAAACAACCAAGCTATAACCTGGCAGGAAATGACATTCTCTCTACCGATGTTATTACCTTACCTACGGGAGAACTTAAGCTGAGCCCTAAGCTCGTTGAGCAGCATTCCGATGTATGGGCATTCGAGTTTAACCTGTCTTCGCTTCCAGATGGCGTTTACATCCCATACGCGACGTTGACGGACGCTTACAGCAACACCTGGGAAGGTGTCGTAGGTGAGTCCAGTAACATCGATAGAAATCCTCCAACTATCAGGATTTACAACACTAACGGCGGCATTGTTAACGCTGCCGACCCTATTTATTTCTTTGATGATATTCTCGTTGCGGCTGTTGATTCCATGTCTGGTGGGGGGAAGGTGATTGCTGCGTCAGTGGATGGCCAATCAGTTCTTGGAGATGGTATTGATGAAGGGATTGAGTATTTAAAAATGCTCAAAACTCCAGATACTCCATTAGAGCCCAATACTGATAAATTACTATCTGTGGTAGTCCAGGATAATGCTGGTAACACATCAGTACAGGAAGTCTCAATTCGATATATGCCAGTAAAATGGCAGATAGATGACAGAAGCCAGACCTATCGAAGAGGTGTTCAAGCGGTCTCTATGCCACTCAAAAACACCGAGGGGGTTGGTTGTCGCATGTATGCGTCAGCTGAGCAGGCACGTAAAGCTGGTGGTCAGTTAAATTATCGCTGTTTTATTGAATGGCTACAATTCCCTGATGGCACAGGCTCTCAATGGTCTAACTCTCAGCAAGTGCTCGCGGGTACGTTCCAAAAAGCGACCAGTACATCCTCACTTAACGAGGCTAAGTACAAGGTTTGGATGATCAACCGAAAAAACTCAGAAGCGCTCAGCTTTGTGGGTTCGCAAGCATTTAAAGTGACTGAGCCGGAGCCGCCAGTAGTAACTGTTGCTAAATACCGTGAATTTAAACCTGACATTTTTACGACGACAGTTGATGGTGGGGTGATTACCACCACGTCAGCTGAGTTTATTAACGGTGATTTAACTTTTTCAATCACTAGCAGTGATGGCACTCAGGTGTTATACCCTTACACACAATCAGGCTCAGCTCAGTCTAAAAAGCGAATTGGTAAAGTTTTAAGTGTGGGGGCATCTGCCTTGTGGACCACAAGAGATATTGAGCTAAAAGCTCAGTACACTGGGGACAAAACCGCGTTAGGCACTAAGAAGGTTAAAGTTCTGACTGTGCCAGCTAATACTATTGTAGCGAAGCTAGAAACCCCCGAGGTACTTCAAAACACTCAGTCTACGATCACTGCTAAAGTGAGTATTGGCTCTCTGGACTTCTTAACTCGAAAAATGACTTACGATAAAGAGACTATGGGTGATTGGTCTGCGGTCATTGCATTGGAGTCGCGAAACAAAGAAGGTACTAGCTATCAAAACCTAACAGAGCCATTAAAGCTTAACAGTGAAGGTGTGGCATCTGCGGAAATCCCATTCAAGGACTTTTCTATCGGCAGTTCTCGCTTAGTGGCTCTGGTGACTGTGGACAGTAAACTGGCTGATTACCAAAAAACGATTAAGAGTAATTCTGCATTTTTCCAGATTTATAAAGGTGAGGCTATTGACGGAGATATCCAGATAAAGCGCATGGCGGGTAAAGCGCCATTCGCGGCTCAACTGCTATACGTACCTAATACACTAAATGACCGTCGTGCTAAAGGCGACGTGACTTGGGAAATGTCGAAAGATAGTGGCGGTACGTGGGAAGAAATTGCCACTAACAAAGACTTTGTTCAACTCCTATTATCAACAAAAGGGATCTACCAATTTAGAGCGCAGATTGCGAACAAATACAGTGGAATTAGAACAACCACTGATTTTCAAGAGGTGTTGGTGTACGAGCAACCTGATCTGAAGATTGAAGGGGTTAGTGCATTGCATAGTGGGGAAACTGGTGAGTACAAACTTCTGGATAATGACGAATCTATCGACTTGACTTCAACGGAGGTCCAATGGTCTTTAGATGGTGTGAACTGGGTTAATGGTGATGATAGTTTTACATTAACAATGGACAACGATACTCGCTACAACGTTTATGCACGCGCTGCTTACGTGAATACTGAGCTGGCTGGTGATGCTAGATTCTCGAAGGCTACTAAGATTGTACGTGCTGCACGATTACAACCTGTGAGAATGTCGTTGCCAGTAATCAAAGCGATGGAAGAAGGTGTACCCTACACACTAGATGTGACAACTACCTTAGCTGATACTGCCGCAGGTACTCCAATCATTACTGAATGGACTTTGCCGGACGGTACTAAAACTCTATCACCATCTATTACTTACACCCCAACAGCGGCAGATGTCACTAATAAGCTGGTTACACTACAAGTCAGAGCATGGGCAGAGGGGTATCAGGCTGAGACTGAAAACCTGAAACGGTTAACGCCTGCTGCATGGAGATATACTTTCCCATCTTTTGAGATCATCAGCAAAACGAACAGTAGTTATGCCCCAACTTCTGGTTCAATGTTGATTAACACACCGACAGATCTCCCTCCTTACTATTCAGGAGTGACTTTCTCAGTAGAATGGAAAATCCCTGAGACATTTGAAGTGGTTCGTAAGTCAGATAAGCAAGTGGTTTTCAATGTGACGGAAGCGGGAACCGAGAATGTTCAAGCTACGGTCACCGATAACAGAGGAAACGCTAAGGTGGTTTCAAGCTATATTGGCACCAACCAAGCGCCGGAGCCCCAGTTGAGCATTGAGCCACGTTATAGCAACACTATGATGCGCGAGCCATTAACCGTGATAGCAAACTTGTCAGGCAAAATGGGACATCCATTAGACAGAATCAACACGGTTAGTTGGTATCTAGATGGCAAGCTGGTGGAGCCTACCAATCTGAGGGTGATGGTAAGTGGTGTTGAAGCGGGTGTTCACAAACTAAAAGCGGTTATGACATCCGTATTCAACATCCAACGGGAGTACGAAATGGAAATCCCCGTTGCCAAAAACGTAGAACCCAAATGTAACGTGAAGGAAAGCAATTATTCCAACATTCTCCGACTCGATCTGATATGTACTGACGAAGATGGTAAGATGGCGAAATACGAGTGGAACATTAACGGTGAAGTATCACCCTACATTGGATCTTATATTTACGTAAGTAAGTCAACTGGTTATAGTGCTGTGATTATCGCTAGAGGCGTGGATGACTCTGGCGCTTACTCAAATTCTATTGAGAAACATTACACATATTAAACCGTTCAAATAAAGAATCCCGCAAGTGCGGGATTTTTTATAAATGCTAATTTCATGTGAGACATTAAAATTTGTCAAATGAGACGTATAGTGCGATAATTAATCATAATTTTGGAATGCAGGAGTCATTGATATGGCTGTTCAACAATTACGTGAGTTCAGATTAAAACCTAAAGCACATCAATCTATCTGGGCTAAAGTGGGGTTGCCTGCTGGCGAAGGCCCTGTGCTAAGTGACGCAATAAATCATGGGTTTAGTATTGATGTTGTGAATCGCTTTGCCGAAGCCGTTTCCATGCCCGTTACGAACCTTGTTCAGTATGCCGGTTTAAGCCGGGCAACCTTCGCCCGTCGGGTAAAGGATAAAGAACATCGACTGAAACCTAGTGAAAGCGAAGCGTTTGCAAGGATGATACGAATGTATGAAGCAGCAACTTTGATGCTTGGTGGAAACAAGGCTGATGCTATTCAATGGCTCAATGAACCCGCAATTGGATTGAACGGTAAAAGACCAATTGAGTTAATGGGCTCTGAGTCGGGCACATTAGATGTCATTCGTCTAATTAATAGATTAATGCACGGAGTTTACATGTGAAGCTCTATCGCATTGTATCAAAGCAGTACGTGGATTCTGCATGGAATGGACAAGGGGCTGCAATGTATGGGGGGCGCTGGAACTCATTGGGAGTACCGATGGTGTATACCTCTCCTACACTATCTCTAGCAATCCTAGAAGTCTTAGTGCATCTCAATTCACCCCGAAGATTCGATAACTTCGTCACGCTTGAACTGGAATTGCCCGAAAGTGAATTGATGATGTTGCCACAAAGCGAATTGGCCGAGGGGTGGCGATACAACGACATAATGTCCAGAGGGCTTGGAGATTCGTTTATAGAGTCTGAATCGGCGGCTGGACTGATGGTGCCCTCGTTTATTGTGCCCTTGGAGCACAATGTGTTGGTCAACCCTTCCAATCCAGTTGTAATTGAGTCGGTTAAGAATGCCGTTGATTTAAAATATCAAATCGATCCAAGACTAATTTAAGTTGTTGATTAGCTAGCATAGACAACTCGGTTAAGCGGGTTCTCATTTTATTTATGACAAGTAAAATCTAACCCAAACCAAAAAAAACCGAGGTGGTTGAGGCCTCGGTTAAATGGGTCTAAACGGAAGATGGTTGTTCACTATTGAGCTAGTTTGCTTAATGAATCGATCGAAATATCGGATATTGAATCATTAGCAGCATTTGCGGTTGCAACTTCAATTTGCATAAAGTAGCTAAGAACATAGGTATCATTAGGGCTGCTGGTGCTGTTGAATAAACTAAATGTGGGGTCTAAATAGTAGTCGCCACGCTTTAACCATCGATGATCTAGCGCGATTAAATTATCACCTATCGCGACAATCACGATCCCTTGCACTATAAGTTCAGCATTCAATATGCTCTGAGTTCTACAGCAATTCACAAAACTCTTCCCACATTCTACGTGTGCGGAAATGCGGTCCAACTCTTCAATTGTAAGACCTGTAATATTCACTGGGATCAGTGTTGTCGGGTCAATTCCTAGTTGATTCAAAATTAGCTCTAAGTCATTCACAGTAGATTTCATCGCCGCTCTCGTTGTTGCTGAACTGCATTCCGTCTAGTAATATACATGAACTGTATACTAATAGAAATGTGTAGATGATCAAATTCGACAAGGCTCACTGGCGTCACACGTATTTACTTCCATTTTGTATTGCTGCCGTCATTACAGCTGCTACTACGTGGTTTAGTCATAGCTATAAACTGATATTGGTACTCAACAGCGATAAATGCATTCCAGGTTCAGTATTCGTGGTAGACACACGACAAAAACACGTTAATAGCGGCGAGCTGGTGATGTTCATGTCTCCTCAAACCGACATTCTTCCGTCAGGGATCAACATCATAAAGTTAGTGGCAGGTGTCGAAGGAGACCTCGTAGAAATAGGGAGGTTTAGTGTGACCAACAAAAAACACAGGTTCCCAGCACCTATCGACAATGCGGCGAATGCGCTGAATATCGATGTACAAAAGCTCATTGGTACTCGGACTGTAGAGAATGGCGGGATCTTTGTGTTAGGCACAGAACCTGGCAGTTATGACAGTCGTTTCTTTGGTTCAATCAAAACTCAGCAGGTGATTGGTCGTGCTTACCTCATTATCTAATAGACAGTTTCTTGTTAGCTTGTTTGTGGCGGTAACGATGTCTGCCATTTATTTCGATGCAATGGCTACAGACGATAACCAGCAGTTTATTCTGGATGCAAAACGACAGATGGATGAAGTCCGTAGCCAAATCGAGGCTATGAGGCAGAACAATACCCAGCAGCCCCAAGGTGGCCTCCCCGCTGCTTGGGGGCAGCAATCTTACATTTCACAAGCACAAATGCTCACCCAGCAGGCCGATGCGATCAGGCATCAAGTGCTGCCAAAGCCAGAACCTGTCACGCCTGTTGTGCAGCAAGAGATAGCCGCAAACGGAGAGGTATTCATTTTCGCTTCATTCGGTATGCCAGCATACACGCTGAAATCAGCGCTGAGAGCAGCATCTCAAAGCCAAGTTAAAACAACAGTCGTATTTAGAGGCCTGAAAGATGAATCTGAAAGTCTGCGTGATGCCTCCAACGCCATTCATAGAGTGATAGATGAAGCAGATTTAGATGTGACTCCAAGAGTTATCATAGACCCTCGTTTGTTTAATACCTATGCAGTCGAAGTAGCGCCAACAATGGTGTATCGCAACGGTGGCAAAGTGGTTACCGCGACAGGGCTACAGTCATTAGAAGATTTCGTTAAGCAGTCCGAAGGCTTGTTGCAAAGCGGCTCGCTCGGGAAGTTGTCAGACACTTACGACATTACTGAGATGGACATGCTCGAACTTATCCAACAGAAGCTCAAAAAAGTAGATTGGGAAGAGAAAAAGCACGAGGCCGTTAGCCGATTCGTTAACCGTAAAGAGGTTCAGTTGACAGAGAGCCTTAAAGACGAGGATGTGCGTTACAAAATTGACCCGCGTGTTCGCTTTACCCAAGACCAAACAACGCCGGATGGCCAGTATTTTGCCAAGGCCGGTGATGTTGTAGATCCTACAGCATTACTCCAAATGGAAACCCGCTTATTCATGATTGACCCAACCAGTGAACGTCAGCTGGCGTGGATGAATGATGTACTTTCCGTGACTGAGCACAAGCAAGTTTACGTGCTGCTATCTGCGCTGCCGGCCGGTAGCGATTTAACCGAATTTAACCGGTTGCAGACAAAACTAGGCCGTCGCTTGTACTTGATGCAACCGACGATGGTGTCTCGTTTTCAGCTTGAGCATTTACCCGCATTGGTTGATTTGTTTAAGGGAGAAATCCGCGTCACTGAGATTGGTCAACGAACTCTGAGTAATGCGGGATTACCGACACTATTAGTAGCTCCAAATGGCGGTGCCAAATGATGAAGAAGTTCGCAAAAGTAGCTGTTTTTCTGGCTTCCATGATGTCCGTAAATGTGAGTGCGAACAGTAAGCCGGACTCGGTTTGCCCCGATGCTGGCTATTTCTCAAACCTGATTAACTCTTTTTGCTGGTCATGTACGCTACCTTTTAACCTCGCCGGATTCTCGGACAATGTGCCTAAAGGGGCTAATTCGAGTCGTTTATGCTCATGCTCGGATGCTCTGGGTGTGCCGGAGCTTGGGGTATCTCTGGGTTACTGGTCACCTGATCATTTAGTTGAAGTCTCTGCAACGCCATGGTGCAGTCCAACGCTGGGTGGAACCTTGCTACAAAATGACATGACGATGCGGGGGAGGGCATCCAACCCAGAAACTCAATCTGCCGAAACGGTATCGTTCTTACATTACAACTACATCATCAATCCGGTTTTCAAGATGTTAGGTCTTTTCTTGTTGCCTGAGTGCGACACATCCCCTGGTTACTTTGACCTCGATATTGCGTACATGTCAATCCTCGATGTCACCTACGAAAACTCGGCGCTATCATTTCTGTTCACTCCTGACGCAATTCCGATTGCGAATCCAGTTGGCCGCGCCATTTGTGTTGCCGATGGGATGATCACTGCTAGTAGCGGCAGTGCTAACGAGGCACTGTGGTTCTGCGCTGGTTTAGATGGTCCCTTGTATCCATTAACCGGCTTTATTGGGGCCGACAATGATTTTATCCGCAATACTCAGTTAATCACGACTCGTTCACTTGCTGCGCTACATCGCAGGGGGTTAGCGCGAAAAACTTACGGTAAAGAGGCGATGTGTAACGCCGAGTACAGTCCAATGATCCCTAAGGCGCAGTACAAAATTTCTATGATGTATCCGTCTCCTGAAGCTAATCCTGCAGCAGCATCAGCTGTGAAACCCACGAAGGCTTTTAATATTGAGGATCTACAAAATCCTGAAACTGGCAATTACGACAACAGCGAAGATAAAAATAAATCAACCCTAGATGGTTCATGGGATGAATGTTGTCACCCTCTCGGTTGGCCTACGATTTGGTGGGGTTCAGGTAGAAAGTCTCCTGGTAATGGAAAAGACCAACACGCGGTTTATTCAATTTTCAGATACACCGATTGCTGTGTGAGGGTTCAATAACAATGGAAGATAAACTGGTTACGTGGTGGGAAAAGGCAATCTCTTACGGAATAGGAAGCATTTACTTATTCAATATTTTAACTATGAGTTTTCTGGCGCTATTTCTCACAAGTAGCCCTGCATTTGCAGATCTCCCATTGCCAGTATCTCTTCAGTATTCCTGCCCAACAGGGTGGAGCTATTCAAATGGCACTTGTGTTAAGTACACCTATGCAGCGCCAGTAGTGACATGCCCTACAGCTGGTTATTCCGTCACCACTGTTGATGGCTTACAAACATGCGCCAAAAATGAGTCCCGGACAACGATTAACAGTTGCCCCACTGGGACTAACTGGCTCGATATCCAGCAATCGTGGAATTATCAAGACCCACTGTATCCCAATTATTGCTCTGCAAGGCAAAGCGCATCCTCATTAGCGAATTGCCCCAGTGGGTACACGACATATAGCAATGGGATCTGTTTTAAGCTACAAACTCCATTGGGAAAAACGTGTCCAAATGAGGGCGGAGCCTCTGAAAAGGTTGAGCAAATCTGTCCCCAGACCTATGTAGACCTCGGACTCTGTAAAAAAGACGAGACAGTCACTGTGTCACTGCCTGACCAAAGCTGGCAAAAGCAGAATGAATCTACTTGTAAGCGCACTCTTTACGAAGGTACGGTCTCCACCTGTCCAACGGGTTACACCCCTGCCGGTGATGACAACTGTGTGAAAGTGCAAACAACCCCGTCTACGGTAAGTTGTCCGTCCGGCTATTACCAAGATGGCGGTCAGTGTTCACCTGGGACGGCCCCGAGCTGCCCAGCAGGAACGTCGTATAAGAATGGCTCATGCGTGAGCACGTCAGGTACAGTAACCAGCTGCCCAGCAGGAAAAGAGTTAGATCCCTACAGCAATACCTGTATTACGGCGAAGGGAAACTTATCAGATCCTGATTACTTTATGCAGATGGGCCGCGATTTTGGCAAATCCGCGGTAGGCGCCATTGAGCTGCCAGGAGGTACAACTAACAATATTAAGCTTAATTACCGGAATGTTGGTCAAACAGATATGACCACATCTAATATGACCAATGCTGATATGCTCGGGCTTGACTCCAATAACGGTTACAACGTATCTGCAACAGGTACTTATCAGGACGAAAAGGCGCAACAAAAATCGATTAAAGAGGCCGTTGAGCGAAACACGGCTTATGGAAAGTCAGAGCCCGTTGTTGGGGCAAATCAAGATGAAACGAATGATGCGCAAGATCATAGTGCCAATGCTTATCTAACCTTGCTTGATGCTCAAAACAAGAACCCGCCACACACTATTGGAAAGGATGCTTCATTCCTTAAATCTGGATCACAGGAACAGCAAAACATTCTTAATGGTAGTGGAGGACAATTTTTCGGAGATTGTTCGACTGATACTGTCACCAAAACTACTATCGATGACTCACTGGTTAAAAATACGATTCAAGAATGCTTCAAGCCAAACAGAAACAATCTTTCAAGCTGTAATAGAGAACGAATCTTAACGCCACCTAACGAGAATAAAATTTTTGGAAGTGGGTTTGGCTATTGCGGTAAGCGCTGTATTTCAATAATTTTGGGTGATGAAACTAATAATGCTCTGCCGGACAATGAAGACGGTACGTGTAAAGTTTATCGCAATGCAACATCGTTCAGATTGCTTGACGGAATAAACATTGTTTCCGCGACTATCGGAAAATCGAGGTACGACGATTATTTTAAATTGTCAGTTAACGACACAATTCTGAATCAATCTTCGACGTTCCCACTCGATGGGCAGTCTTGTTCCGATGTGGGTAATACCATCGCCGCGACCCCCATTGATGTGACTGTGCCGTTTCAAAAAGCATTGGCAAAGAATCGCACACTGACAGTCGAGCAGATGCTATCCGTAAAACATCTGGGGGAAGGATATACCAGTATCACTCTCAATTTTGATCAGGATTTGCTTGCTAACTGGGTTGAGGACATTGTTGAGTCGCCTGAAGGATGCGAGGCTTCGTTGTCAACGCCTGACAGTTTTTGTACGGCTTCTGATTGGAAATGCGATGCTCGGTTAGATTCAGAGTTAATCAACAACGGTGGTGTTCTGAATCTATCGGATATTGAAGGAGCTCCGGGTGTTCAGGCAGTTTCCGGGGCAAATGACGTAGTATTAATGGTTATGCGTAGGGATTTTGAACCAAGTTTGGCAAATGGGACTAATTCAAACTGCGGTAACATAGTTGGCACCACTGACTCCGAGGGCGATAATAAAAACGATGACGGTCTATGGGTGTGTAAAGAAGGCATCGGATTCCAAACCCACAGTATCTATAGTGGCCCAGGAATGTACGGGACAGAGTTTGTAAACGTCTTACCCAAGAGGAACAAATGGTCTGTCTTCGCTGTAAAAATTAACAATGGTCTGACATCTCGGTTTTACAATGAAAATGGTCAGATATTTAACGCTAAGCAGATGTATGGTGGAAGCTTTGACTCATTAAAGCAGCGTCGAATTATCATTGGTCGAGGGAATACCTCACAGGATTGGACCAAACGTGCGAATGCGCCACTCTATCTGGCTCATTGGGAAGTGCTTCGTGATATTACCTCGGATCAACAAGTGCTCGACGCACTAGAAAAAACCAAGGATATGTTTGCACTGGTCAACTTAGACCCCTTATATGAGGGTGATGATGGTCTTACCCCTTGCATGTACGCACATATGGAAGATTATGTGTGTGATCCTCTCAAGGGAAATCGATTACCGCTTAATGGTGGTTCAGTTGGTTATTCTGACATTCGCACAATGGGTGACCAATGTACCCAGTACACTTCAGATGAAAAGTGCAGTATTGAATCCTCTACGTGTGCGGAAGGTTGGCTAGATTCAGCAACGAATACCTGTTTTGGTTGGGATGTCACGTATCGCTGCGAAAGCGGTTCGGTCATAACTAAAACCGAAACCGTGGAGAATAATACTTGTTTCACTGATGCATCTTGCGTTGATGGAAATTGCGAGACAAAAGCTAAAGAGACCAATACAGACTTTGTTCAAACCGCGGCGATGTATGCGGCGATTAACGAGTTAGATAACGGATCATCATGTACTGACCCAACTAATCCTGATACCTGCCAAGTGTTCGTCGGCAGTGTTGAGCAATGTAGTTGGGATCAACTCAAGGTAAATGACTGCTGCTCCACCAAAGGCACCGATACCACATCCAACTTATTTAAACTGTCATTAATGACCTTTAAAGCTGGGCAAAACGCAGTGTCCAGTGAGAACGCGTGGGTGAATGAGTATTTAGGCGGGGAATATGCCAAAAAAGGCTGGAGCATGGTAAAAAGTGGTTGGAATGATGCCGTCGATTGGGTATCTGACTCAACTAAACCAGCGACGGAGGCTGCAAAAGGTGCATGGGATTATCTAGGTAAATCCTTTTCGTCTGAAGCTACTGCTACAGCAGGTAATGCGACAACTACCGTATCAGGAGAAGCTGGATCCGTTGTTACTGACTTTTTTACGGATTTGGCTACCTCAATCGATACGGTAAAAACTCAAATCTACCAGTGGGTTTATGATGTCATGCCGCAGGCGATGCAGGAAGCTATAGTTTCTGGGGCTGAAGCGCTAGGGGTTGAAGTAGCCAAAGAGCAATCAGGTGCTTTAGCAGAAGGTGCTGGCGCACAGGCTATGGAAGGTGTTGTAAGTAACCTCATAGCAGCGCTTTCTTTCGTGATGATGCTTTACACCATTTATAACATGCTCAAATTGCTTTATACGATTCTAACGGCATGTGACGAGGAAGAGCTGAAAATGGGGACCGAGCTGAAAGAGCGCAAGTGCTTCTTTGTCCGCAAGGTCCCTTGTAAAAAGACATTAGGGATATGTACTGATAAGGCGCACAACGAGTATTGCTGTTTCAAGAGTACCTTAGCTCGAATTATCATGGAGCAGGTGATAGTTCAACTTGGCCATAATCCAGTGTCATGGCATGACAACGAAATGTGTCGTGGATTAACCCTAGACGAATTATCGAATATCGACCTAGGAAAAGTAGACTTCAGTGAGTGGGTGGGGTTAATGACTGAATCTGGTATGTTCCCTGAGCCTGACATGGAAAAAACGGGTGAAGATGCCATAGTTAACCCCGATGCGCGAGACAGCGCCGATGACAGGATTAAAAATCAGTTAGGGGTGGATACTGGTGTAAAAGTTAGAGAAGCGTTTGAAAACGCTTCCCCTGCTACTAACCTAGATTGTTCTGGTTTCCCAAGACCACCATCTTGCCCAATCTAAAGTGACAAAACCCCGCAAGTATTTTGTTAAATGGTTGCGGGGATAAGATTACATTTTGACGAAGAAGCGCTGAGTTTTGGTATTAACGTCAATGATATATGGATAATCAGTCAATGATTTATCAACAGACTCACAGGTTTTGCGTGAATTAGGTGCCTTTGGTGGCATATAAAAGTAGGATGGATATTCAAAGGTCTGAGCTAATAACTTGCTGCTCTCAACTTGGTAACAAGAACCAATGCCTAACTTTAAAATCGCATAACTACCGCTTCCATCACCAATATTCAGCAATGATTTCAATTCAGCCCCACTAAGCAAGGTAGTTGTAGAAATGCTCAATGCCGCAAATTTACCTTTGAATTGGGGTAATGGTAAATCTGAATAATTCGAATCAACCAGCACTACAGTTCTGCCATCAACTCCAGCTGTGAGTTCAAATTTCTGACCATCTGGCAAGTAGGCTTTGATTAAGTCACCTTTTGCTTGTTCCATCTGTTCTGCTGGCACAATTTGATAAAACATAAATGTTGGTAAAGGTGGGATCTCCCCTGAACCTAAGAAAAATAGACCCGCATTTAATAGGCCACCAGATAGGCCGGAACCAGAAATCACACCTAAGCCAGCTGCGCCAGCTGCCGCGTTCATTGCGACAACCGAGCCGCTAGAACCGTTAATTTTCTCCCATTCAGCATCAGAAACAATTTTGTCTTTGATGTTTCCATGCCCCCCATGACCCAACTTGAAAACTTTAAATGCAAAAGAATCATCAGATTTAATATCGAGTTGAGAGACTGTTTTAGGTGCTGATTTGTCAGTTGGTGTTGACGCGCAACCAGAGAACAATGCGGTGCAAGCAAGAACAGCGGCAAGTGAGTAGGTCTTTTTCATGGTGAACTCCTGATAGAATTACCAACAATGTTAACACAGGCTTAATACTTGGCAAATTTCTTGAAATATAATATGAGTGGTTAAAGGTTGATTGTTTTGCCTGTGAAAATTATCATTCGGACAACACATAAATTTAATGGTGAAGTTTAAATGGGCTCAACAAAAGATCAGGGGTTAGTCATCGAGCGTGACGACAATACCCTTGTTTGTGCATTACCTGGAAGCGGCAAAACCTATGTTTTGGTAGAGCTGACTAAGCGTTTACTGTCCAGAGATGGCGCCTATTCTGTCCATTTACTCACCTTCACGGATGCGGCTCGTGTTGAGCTCACTGAGCGAATGCTTCACGCCCTTACCCCACGAGCTATGGAACGGGTAACTATCAGTACCTTTCATTCAACTGCGTTAGCGATGACTCGCGGCAAACTTAATCGCCGGTTATTAATGGCCAATGAGTTAATGCTGTTCGTTAAGTCGGTGCTCAATGAAGCTGACCATTTAGACCTCATTGATAAGTTCAGATTTAAGGTGCCGGACGTTGTTAGGCTGTTTGATGAAATGGGCCGAAGCCAAGACCTGTCAAAAGAGTATAGTGACACAGAAGTTGCTTTGTACGAGCTTTACAAAGATATGCTTATTAAGCAGGGCAAGACGGATTTTAACGTCGTATGCCAACTGTCCGTGAGCTGGCTGGCGCAAAGGGAAATCCCCCCTGTGTCGGCTACGCATATTCTGGTAGACGAATTTCAAGATACCGATGCACTGCAATACATGTGGCTACGTGAACACGCGCTGCTTGGTAAAAAGCTGGTGGTCGTTGGTGATGACGATCAAGCTATCTACTCGTTCAGGGGTGGTCAAGGATACGACAATATGGTGGCCTTTCAGTCAGAGTTTAACGCAGATGCTTACGTGCTGAGAGACTGCTTTAGATGCTCAAAGGAAATCCTGAATCGAGCGGGGATGCTGATTAAGTTCAATAACCCCGATAGGATTGATAAGCCGATGAATGCGGTTAGGGAAGAGCAAGGGACTGTCAAAATCATTAAGTCTGGCACGATGGATAACCAGCTCAACAGGATTTTAGATGCGGTGAGCAAAGAGCCTCATACGTGGGCAGTAATTGCGAGGAACAATGCCATCCTTGACCGCGTTGAAACGGTTATTCAGGGTCATGGCATTGAGTACAATCGACGCGGCGGTAAGTCGTTTTTTGATGGCGTTGCACCCTACAGCTTGATTCAAATTGCCTCTGTGATTTCAGGCAAACATGATGACCATACCCTACATCGGGCTTTGGCGGCTTTGTCAGTGCCAGAGGCGGAAACGGCAAGAATTATAGGTTTATGCCGGACGGCGAAAACGACCTTTGGCGGCCTTAAACATGCGGAGATTGGTCATCATGCTGACCTGCAAAAGTTCCACTCATTAGCTGAAGGCTGGCATGACATACCAGCAGGGCGTGAGGATGCGAAGCGAACCTACATGCAATCTATCGTTAAATTGTTAGTCATACACCTCGATAAGCGCGACCAAAAACATGCTCAAGTCGTCGGTGATGTCATTGCTGGACGTCACTGGGAGAGCCTGGGCGAAAGTATTGCGCATCTGAAGTCTTCGTTAGACAGCAAAAAGCGCAAAGACCAATCAGAAGAGGCCGCACCTAAGCTGTCATTGATCACTATGCACTCTTCAAAAGGTTTGCAGTTCGACAACGTGTGGATAGTGGGGAGCGACACAGGAACCATCCCGAGCAAAGAGGCGTTAGCAGGGGGTAAGATAGCGGAAGAACGTCGATTAATGTATGTGGCCATGACTCGCGCTATCTCGTCGCTCACTATGAGTTACACCAGTGAGCCCAGTGAGTTTCTGTACGAGGTTAACAATGAAAGGGTTGTAGAGCTGGAGTCTGGATATGAAGACGATGACGACGATTTTGACGCCGCATAAGGTGGAAAAGTCTAATTGTTGTAACACCGATAAACACAGATTGACAAGCTTACGAAATTAAAATAATGTGTAAGCAGGCGGATGACCTTCGCCTTTCTAAGTGTTCTACTTTTCAGTAGGCATTCTTTTCAGGGCCATGATGTACACACCTGTTCATGGCTTTCGTATCGGTGGCTTTAGCTATTTCTGATTTACCTCCAGTTTCACTAGGAAATAACGATTTCCTAGTGCAATTGCGCAACCGAACCTCCCACCTAAACGTCTGGCTCGCTGAATATCAGCTTTCCATTTC
Source organism: Shewanella sp. SM69 (assembly GCF_025653985.1). Classification (NCBI taxonomy): domain Bacteria; kingdom Pseudomonadati; phylum Pseudomonadota; class Gammaproteobacteria; order Alteromonadales; family Shewanellaceae; genus Shewanella; species Shewanella sp. SM69. The sequence goes on along the minus strand of NZ_JAKKRV010000018.1, from coordinate 68,884 downwards.
TTTACGAAAAATCTATCACTGAAAAATTCAGTTAGATAGATTCGGCGTTTAGTTCAAAAGGTGTTGCTACGCAGCAACCAAAAGTCTCCGTTAGCCTCGGACTCAGACTCAATTCAGATTAGCGACCTGAAACCAGATGTTTAGATTTTCTAAATATCTTCCCTTGTGGGTGAATATTCCCCCACAGGGATTGTTCACCCAATTTTTAATTATTGGAGTGAACTATGAATAGTATTTTTTCGGCCGAGAGTGTTCTGCATCAGATCACCCTTAATCAAAAAATCACACTTTGTGACGCTGAAGGCGAGATTCAAACTGCTTCAGCTCAGATTGCCTTGCTTAACGATTCTCCGTTTCGTGATGTCAATTCAAAAATTCAAAAAAACGCCAAATTCCATGCTGATTTAGCTGGTGAGTTGTGTGGGACCCTTTATTTATCTGCGGCTGAATCTTTGAAATCAGAGATGGTTGCGACATTTAAAGAACTAATGAATCGACTCCCTTTAGAGCTTCAAGACAGTTTTACGTATGCCTTGCTTGACTCTGGCGCACGTACACGCTTGGCCAAACGGAATCTATTCAACTTGTTACATTGATTAACAAACCTACCTTTTTGGGGTGATGAATTGCCCTAAAAGGCGTTCTCACCCCTTTTCTTTTTTATTTTATTAAAACTGGAGTGAGACTATGGACGCTATCGTATTTGCGGCAATCTTTATGGGTTTTATGACTATCTATCTGTTTTTAGTTAGACCTGTATTAGAGAGATTGGGCCTAGTTTGGTAATGCCAAATTAACCACTGTAAATCGACATCACTTAAGCGTCCTCTAGGACTGTTTATGGGGTGTCACTAATGCTCTTTCGCAATAGACAGCACTAGCGACACTCTATAAACAGGAATTTTACTTATGTCTACACTATCTGCGATTTTCTACTCTGATCTGAATGTGCTCGTTACCGCGTCTGAAAAATGTGTTGCTATTACATCAAGCAAGGTTGGTTTTGATGTGAGCAGCAGTGATCATGGCGAACTGGCTGAGCGTTTATCAGTTTGGGCAAAATCTCAAAACATTCTGTCACCAGAGGAAACTCTAGGTGTTATCTAACCGGCTAGTAAGACCGTCTTACGGACGTGTCAGCCAATCAGTGCCGGTGCTGATTGGCACAACTAACCAAAGTGGGTTTTTTCAAGCCTATTTTGCTTAGTACCACTCCATGCTTCCTCACAACAACTCCCAATTAAGCGCTGAACATCAGTATTCCAATCGCCTACGCGAAACTGGAATTTAATTGCCGAGTTGTTGTTTGGTTGTGGTGCGTCTACTAGAGCATCTAGTTTGACCATCACAATCTCCCGAAAGGGCGCTTTGATGCTGCGTTAAGCATTTTTTCCCTTGTGGGTTCTGCCCACTAAAGGGCCGTACCCGCAACTTATTTATTTGGAGTGGGTATGGCTAAAAAATATCAAACCCGCGAGAAATCGTTGGGTGAATTAGGCATTCATGAATCTGTTGATTGGAGCGCTGAACAATGTCGCGCTTTTTGGGACGGAATCATTTCTGCAAATCTGGAGTTACTGAGAGATTCGGTGACTGAAGCGGAAGACATTCTTGACTGGGTGTTTTCAGAGCAGTTTCTAGTTGCTTGTCGTTATGCTGGTTTAGATTGTGATTTACTGAGGGATGGTGTCTTAGACGTCGTTGACCCAGTTGAAATCGTCAATGCCAGAATAAAGCTCAACAACGAAACTTGGTCTAAAAAACGCACTAAGCAGCAATCGCAATTGCGAAATGGCGAAGGCGTTTGGCAGACTATTTCTTGGGGCGAATCATTGGCACTATTTTGAGTCAGTATCGCTCCAGCATATCCAATTGCATCAGTAGAATCCGAGCCATAAAACGCTAACGGAGTTTGACTGCTGCAGCTGGTGAACAAATCAATTTATTAACCCTTGGGGTGAGTTTTGTCCCCCCGGGGCAGACTCACCCTTTTTTTATGCCTAACGGGCATATTTGGAGTGAGTCATGAAATTTAATACCGCAGGTAACATCGCTGCACGTCAGGCCAAAATTGCTTCATTGCAAGGCCAAAAAGGTCTCCATCTGTCTTTAGATTTCTCGTCCTTTTCGGGCAAGAAGTCAGAGAAATCATCAAAGGTATTTGATGATCAAGGTGGGGACGTGTCAGAAGTCACAGAGAAGCCTCGTAAGTTCTTGGTTGATAAATCAGCCCTCAAATTCGTCAGTAAATATTACATGAGAGCTAAGCGACTCATGGATACTGCTGGCATTCCTGTTTGGGGTGGGTGGTTAGTCCCTGAGAGTGAGTTCGATACCTTAAAAATTCGCTTTGAAGCAATTCAGCGTGCTTTTAATGAGGAAGCAGAAGCCTTCGTGAAAGATTACGAAGAGCTGCTGGATAACCAGTGTGCGGCACATCCTGAAGCGGCAAGATTCATTCGCCGTGATGCGCCTACTGTCAGTGACGTGGAATCACGCTTCTATATGAGCATGAGCCCACCAATGTCTATCGTTATCGGTTCTATGTCCGATGATGAATCGGCTGCTGCTGATACTCACTTGGATAAAAAGCTGCTTCAAGAATTTGCGGATTTGTCAGAGGATGTGTTGAATAAGATTGGTCGCGGCGACGTGATTGGTCAAAAGGCAATTTCATTCCTTGCTGATATGGAAGCAAAGGCGGCGAACTTCAGTTTTCTTTCTGATACTTGGGTCGGACTTGCGGCATGTCTCAATGAGATGCGCAACTCGTTCCCTAAGAATGGGCAACTGGATAGCAAATCGTTAGGTTTGTTACGGCTGTTACTAACGTCATTAAGCAACAAAACCGCGCTTGAAACTCTGTTAACGTCATACGACGAACTAGGCTTGGAAGCGATGGTTGAGCCTGAAATTGTTAACGAGCCTATGGCTGAGATTGATGAAGATGTCGCTCAGTTGCTACATGCGTTACGCGGATCCACAGAAGACAGTGGTGAAACGGAAGTTACAACGGCAAAAGTGACTGAAGAAGTGGAGCACTCGGAATTAAGTGCCGAGTTAGATGCCGCTTTTGCTGCGTTTTTTAATTAATTTTTAAACCCTTGGGGGTGAGTTTTGTCCCCATGGGGCAGACTCACCCTTTTATTTTAATGCCTTACGGGCATTTCTAAAATTTTGGAGTGAGTTATGTCTATTAAAGCTAAACAAGTATCCGGTGCAACAGTATTCCCATTATGCCCAACTTTAAGCGGTAAAATGGTCGCTGTTTTTGAAGGTATGGCTAACGTGCCAAAAGTGAACCCCAAGTACAGACCAAACGAGCGTAATTTGCTCATTGCGCTGACTTGGATGTTCGGAAAGAGTCGTAACATGTCACTGGCTTGTTATGGCGAAACAGGTACGGGTAAAACGGAGTTTGTCGCGTTTCTTGCGGCTTCTCTTGGCTTATCTCTGCACCGAGTATCCGTGAGTGAAACCATGCGCCCCGAAACGCTGAAGGGCAACATTGGTATCAAAAATGGTGAAACCGTTTTTGAAGAGAGCGTGGTGGTCAAAGCGTATCGCGAAGGCGGTATTCTGTTGCTGGACGAGCTGGATAAAGGCTCATTCGACCTGCTAGCTAGTCTTCACCCAATCCTCGAGGGCAAACCTCTTGCGATTGAGAAAACTGGCGAGGTGGTAAATCCTCACCCGCTCTTTAGAGTAATTGCAACGTGTCAGACCCCAGGTATAGCCGACATGTCTGGCCGTTACGGTTCTATTTCATCCGATATGGACGAGGCGGTTAAACGTCGCTTCCTTTGGATTGGCTTTGAATATCCAGCAATTTCTGTGGATACAGATATTCTCGGTGATATGACTAAGCTGTCTTATCGTATTCGTCTTGCTATGGCGAAATTTGCCAAAACGGTACGTGATGCGATGAACACCGATGCTGTCAACGGCAATTCTCAGCACTGCATTCAATCAGCACTATCAACTCGTGTTTTAGTTGATTGGGCGGTAATGTGGGAGTTGTTGCCTGACTTCACGATGCAGGAGGTGTTTGAGATTGTGTTTACAGCCGCTTCAACTCCTGAAGAGCGTCTAGCGCTTAATGAGTTGGGCAAGCTGCATTTAGCTGAAATGTTTACGCAATCGCTAACAGCTGCGAATGCTTAATTTAACCCTTGGGGGTGAGTACGCCCCCAAGGGCTTTCTCACCCCATTTTTTTGTACCTTACGGGTGCAATTGGAGTGAGAAATGAAAAGAAATACTGAACAAGCGTCATTCTCGATGCTGTCGAATGCGTTAACTCGCAAAGGCGTTAACGTCACGATTGCTGGTGGCAGTTCTTACACCAACGGTAAAAGAATTGTCATTGGGGTTGGCCCGTGGGATCAGATGGTTTGCTCGTTACTTCACGAGTCGGCCCATCTCAATCACACCAACTTCAGTGCAATCGGAAACGTCATGCAGCAGACCAGTACAGCGTTGAAAAACGCAATCAACGTGCTTGAGGACATAAGAATCGACTTGCGCAATATCAGGGAATTTCCTGGCGCAATACAGTCTTATCAATCAAGCCGAAGAATATTGGTAGACATCATTACCAAGCGTGAGTTTACAAACTGTCTCGACGACATTTTGTATTACGTACTTCTAGTCGGAAACCTTGAAAACGGGATTACTGCGATCAAACCAGCATTAGCTGGATTTGATTGGGTAACACTGGAGCTTGATAAGTTGTGTTTGAAATACGCACAGCTTGCACAAACGGCGAAAGACACCTTAGAAGTGCGTGAGTTGGCAGAAAACCTTCTGTTAGAGCTTGCGGCAATGCAACAGGCTAATCAGCAAGAAGCTGAAGCTGAAGCTGAAGGTGAAGCTGAAGGTGAAGCTGAAGGTGATGCTGAAGCTAAAGCTGAAGGTGATGCTGAAGGTGATGCTGAAGGTGATGCTGAAGGTGATGCTGAAGGTGATGCTGAAGGTGATGCTGAAGGTGATGCTGAAGGTGATGCTGAAGGTGATGCTGAAGGTGACGCTGAAGGTGACGCTGAAGGTGACGCTGAAGGTAAAAGCAACGGCAATACTAGCGGGAAGGCTCTTAGCAATAGCAAAGGGTTCAATGAAATCGATTTGGAGCAATCCTTCGAGGACTTGGACGTTGGCAAACTGTTAGAGGCTCACCGATATCAGCAAGATATGAGTAACTATTCTCGTGTTCCTGAACCAATCAAAGTCGTTCCTTACACAGTGCAGGAGTTGCTGCGTGGTAATCCAAGCAATGTTTTCCCTGCGGCAAATCTGCAGGTGAATGGCGCTGTCGCCAATGCTGTTAAGGTCATGTTCCGACAACGAAACATGAAATTATCCGGCGTGACGCAGTTTGGGGAGTTAGACGAGGATCGGTTGGTCGATGCTTTTCTGGGGAATCCTGGCGCTAAAAATATCCGTCGTGATATTGCGGCAAACCTTTCAGTTGGTGTGTTGCTTGATGCTTCAGGTTCTATGGGGTATCCGTGGGACGACACATACCGCTCTTATGTAGCAACAAAGGCGGCAATGGCAATGACACAGGCTCTTGAAAAACAGAGTGGTGTTTTGACGTCATTATCGTTGTTTGGTGATTTTTATCTGGAGCTAAAAGGTTTTGCTCTGAAGAAGACACCTTCGGTTTTGCCATATGTAGAGCTCGGCGGCACAAGTACAGGAAGTGCGATGATGGAAATGGGCAGCAAGCTCATTTTACAGTCATCGCAAAAAAAGGTGATGTTTGTGATTACCGATGGTCAACCGGACGTTCCGCAGGAAGTGGTTGGTTCTCTCGATTGGTTAGCTCAGCATGGCGTTGTGGTTTTGCCTGTCATCATTGGTCAGGTGGACGTAAGGTTTACTGGTTTTAAAGACCTTAAAGTAGCCTGTATCGACCACGTCAACGAGTTACCGAAACAGTTAATGCAGTTGCTTAAGCAACACATTTAACACTTTAAATCCCTAGAGGGGCGTACTTCCCCTCTAGGGAGAAGTGCGCCATTTAGCGCATGAATACGCAGTTTGATTGCTTCCCTGCAATCGCTCTCTCTGTGTGTTCGTCCTAGATTTCCCTCGGGGGATCTTTGATGCGTTCTCTAGTTAGTGGGTATCAAAGATCCCCTGAGTAAAGGAGCATTTATGGACGCAATACAAAAAATCCAAGCTATTCGGTCTAGCGTTAATCCGTTAGATATTTACGGCAAAATTCCGGCGCTCAGCGAAGCGCTACGCAAGAAACCATCTCAAGTACCTGATCCTCGGACGGGGAGTGGGACAACCGTGTTTCGAATTGCATCCAATGGTTCAACTTACCTCAACGGGGTTGGTTACATGGATGTGATAGATACGGTGGCATACGTACTTGATCTACCGAAGATGAAGGCCTGCGATGAAATCAGTCGTTTGGCTAATCTGAAATTAGATTCTGAGTACGTGGCATCGGGTTCTAGCAAACCTGCCGAGTACACATTACCTCCGGAAGATGTTGCAAAACGTACCGAGTCATTACGCAAGGTGTGGTCAAAATCCGTTCACGCAATGGAAGCTGATTATGTGAAGGCTTATCTGTCTAAACGCGGTTTAGATGTATCTGACTTACCCAATACACTGCGCGGAATTAAATCGTGTCTGAACGTCAGCAATGTCGATGGGAAATTGGTGAAAAGCTGGACTCCAGCGATGTTAGGCGTTTATTTCGATAAAGAAGGCAAGCCCCTGACATTGCACCGGATCTACCTGACACCCGAAGGTAATAAGGCCAATGTGGAAGACGTAAAAAAAATTATGTCGCCACCAGGTGATATAAGAGGTGGAGCTATCCGCCTTGATTATCATCCTGGGGAACACTTGGCTGTTGCTGAAGGCATTGAGACTGCTCTGGCAGTGCGAGAGATGTCCGGTTTACCGACGTGGGCGTGTTACAGCGATAGATTGTTAGAAGCTGTTCACATTCCATCGAGTGTAAAACGAGTCAGCATTTTTGCTGATAAAGACGTTTCTGGCGCAGGTCAGGCGGCAGCGGAAAATCTCAGGAAGCGGTTAGAATCGCATGGTGTTGAGGCTCGGGTATTTTTCCCCAAGCAAGCAATACCAGCGGGTTCGAAAGGCATTGATTGGCTTGATGAATACAATCAACTATCAAAACCGACAGCGGCTTGAGTCGTAAATGAATACCTTACAAAAGGTGTTCATTTTAAAGTGGATTAATAACAGTCTACTTTGAGATGAACACCTAAATACCACACACAGCGAGGGCGAAAGCCCTCAATGGGAAGCCCTCACTCTATAAACTAATGGAGTGAATATGAGTCAAAACGGCTTTCCAAACTGCCCAACGAACTACGTTGATGAAGTGAGCTTTTTCCTTGAGTTTCAGCCGAAACCGAGCAAGAAATCTACAGGAGAAGAAATCCACATCAACGGAAAAAACTACCTGCACCCCAGCGTGAAAAAGGAGGAATCCTGTAGCGTATGGCGGTTCATTGAGACAGACGGTGAGCGAATGATCACAAGCTCTCACACCGATTGCGGTGAAGTGCTTGGATACGTTCTTAGCCGGAAGTCACCCCCCGCAGGTATCACTATCAGGGTTCCCTTTGATAGTTAATTCCAAAGCCCTGCCAACGCGGGGCCGTTACCGAGTGGCCAACTTTGATGGCTACTCGGTAACGGCCTCAGTGCTAACCGAGCAACCCTTCCAACCTTGTTTAAGACCGTCGTAAATCGACTACTTTAAATACAGTTGGATTTTGCATGACTAATGTACTTGATGATTCTTGTACTGCGGTCATGTATTGGCGAAAGCCCGTCGAACCTACGTTAAGGTCTAACAATGCTTTAAGTACCGCTTAAAGCCAAAACCCTTGAGGTGTGCATAGCCTCAAGGCCTGCGCACCATTTTACTTTTTTACTAATTAATTTTTAGGAGTGAGTTATGGGCGCAGGTCATTTTTGTCTAGCAAACGCAAGTACCGTACATATCGAATTACCATTTGATGAAGCTTGGGAACCTTGGGAGTTGCACGACGAGACTCAGTGGTTTATTGAGAACGTAAAAAAGACAGTTCAGTCTCTTTTACCGAAATCATTCACTGAGCCAACATTTAATGTTCGCACTAGAGATGGAGAAATTATCGCTGAAAACGGCTTTTATAAAGTGCTGTTAACCAGCTGGTGTAGCTACATCGCTATCAGCGTACAAATCAAAGAAGCGAATTGGTCAGAACCTTGGGAATTTAATCCTTTGGCTCTTTTCCATCATGCTTCTGCAAGTACAAAACTTTTCGATGAGTTAAGTGAGCAATATGAAGTCCGAATCGCGACAAGCGCTTGGACTTCTGGTGCTTACATTCGAGAAGCCGCATAAATATAAATCAACATAGATTAACCATCCCTAGGGAATTTTGCCCTAGGGCGGATTCCCTTTAATTAACTTTATAGGTATCCGCTATGAAAAAATTCATTTGTGATGGTGAGAACTCAGCAAGGGTGATTGATGCCACTTCACTGAAAATGGCTCAAGAATCTTTTGAGTTAGCTAATTATGTTTAGTTGTTCCACAGGAGAATATTCATGTTACAACAGAACGTGCTACGATGCTCAAGTAAACTTTTTATACGAGTATCTAACATGCCATCAATCACAATTCGATTTGATGATCGTGACACTCTTCTTGCAGAATTGGAGGCCAAAGCTTCTCAGCTCGGTATTACAACTGAGCAATTGGTTCTACGTTTCGTTTCAGCAGGAATGCAGAGTGACTGTTCGCCATCGATCGCAGGAGAGTCCATTGAGGATTTCTTAGCGAGAAATGGGGTATTCAGCAAACCATAATTCAATCAAATTATTTCCTACAACTAGGTCGAGGTTCCTATGAGTAACCCTACGGCCCTAGTTGGGGTCATTCTATTTGCCTGGTTCCCTTCGGATGAACATCCTAATCGGCCAGGCCCCAAATTCCGTCCTGTTATAGTTGTTGATGCAGACCCGTCTGGTACACAGTTGCGCTTGGCTTACGGCACAAGTCAACGAGTGGACGAAAACCACCGGGGAGAGCTCACTTTTAGAAGTCACGAGATGGAAAAATTAGACAAAGATACAAAATTTTGCCTCGGAAGAACTCGCTGGGTTCCTGTGACACCGGAATACTTTGTCAAAGATGGCAAACAAGTGATCATCGGTACCATACCTAAAAATCGCGTTAGAGACCTCTATTTGCGAGTACAGGAAGTGCTGTAACCTTATCGAATTTGATTTTTAAACCCTTGGGGGTGAGTTTTGTCCCCATGGGGCAGACTCACCCTTTTATTTTAATGCCTTACGGGCATTTCTAAAATTTTGGAGTGAGTCATGCAATTACAGAAAATCAGTTTCAAAGAAGCAAAACAACTTGTGGCTTTGACGGCACCACATTTGGACGTATTGATAAACCAAAAGCGTCAAACAATCGTGCTGTTTTACAAGGGGATGGAAGACATCCTTTATGTAAAAGGGTCTCAAGTCATCGTTGTAGATGATATAGAAAACCTGACAGGTTTTGGATTAGTTAATTCAATCCAGAACCTGAACAACATCATAATGAGAGCAGACTTTGATGATTACATATCCCTTATGAATTGGGCATCTTCGGAGCATCTTCAAGATGCAGAGAAGGTGGTCAATCAAGACAGGATATTGGAGTTTCATCAGAATGCCTCCCGCACTGCATTATTAGCCGCTTCGATTTATGAAAATCTTAAATTGATTCAAGCCGAAATGCGTAAATTCGAAACAACAATGGTTTGACACCTTTCAAGCGAGCCCAGCGCCGCTTAGTGAAAGAGCCTTTGTAGTCGATATTTAACCCCCAAGGGTACACAAGTGCCTTTGGGCTGCGTGTACCTTTAATCAGTAGTGAGGACACGCTATGAGTAAATTAGAAGGTGGCAGTAAAAGCGAGATTATAGATCGTCGAGAGCAGCGTTTTTTTGCGATTCTCGATGCTTCTTTTTTAATAACTGGGCTTTTTGGATATGTACTGCTTTTTAATGCGACCAAAGAGGATTTAATCGTTTTAATTGGGGTCGTTAATTCGTATGTGCTATTGAATCAGCTTGTTAAGGCAAGTTTCAACTTCAATTACATCCTCAAAGTGGCAGTTATATCTATCGTCTTTAGCGCGATATACCGCTTTTTAGCTTCACTAGCAATTTAACCTAGACAGTTAATGCTGCCATTGCAGCTTAACATCAAAATTTAACCCTTGGGGTGAGTAATGTCCCCTAGGGCCATAGCTCACCCTTTTTTGTTTTATGCCTTACGGGCATTTATGGAGTGAGTCACATGGCAACAATCATTAATACTAAAATTGGAGATTCCAAAGGCCGCGCTCGCGTGTGGGTCGAGGGTTCCAAGCTATCACGAGAAGGGTGGGATGCAGGTCGAAATTACACTATTCACGCAAACGGAAATGAAATCCGCTTAGCGGCAGATGAACAGGGTAAGTACACCGTAAGCCGTCGCAGTAAAAACGGTAATATCACACCCATTATCGATTTAACCTGTAAAGCGATTACAGAGGTTTTTGAAGGCATTAGCAAACTCAGAGTGTTGATTAAAGCAGGGGTAATCATTATCTCAGCGCATCATCAATCTGAGCGGGTTAAGAGTCGGGAATCACGATTAATGTCACGCCTGCAAAATGGTGAGTCATTGAAAGTGGCCTCGTTATTCCATGGCGGTGGCGTGTTAGATAAGGCTGTCCATCATGGATTAGAGTCGGCGGGGATCTCCAGCAAAATAGCTGTCGCTGTTGAGCTAGAGTCCCAGTACCTCGATTCGAGCCTGACCAACAATCCAGAGTTGTGGGATAGCAGTTCTATTGTGATTGAGTCTCCGGTTCAAGATGTGAACTTGCAGCAATGCAATATGGAGGTCGATGTGCTAGTAGGAGGTATCCCTTGCGTCGGCGCATCAAAAAGCGGTCGAAGTAAACTGAAGCTCCAGTTCGCAGAATCTCACGATTCGGCAGGCGCTTTGTTCTTCTCGTTTCTTCAGTTCGCGCAAGTGTTAAATCCGGCGATTATCTTGATAGAAAATGTGGTCGAATACGCCAATACTTCATCAATGACAGTCATCAGGTCTGTGCTGGGTTCGTTGGGGTACAACCTCCACGAAACCACATTAGATGGTGGCCGCTGGGTTTTAGAACGTCGTAAACGCTTAGCCGTTGTCGCTCTGTCGTCGGGAATTGATATGTCAGAGTTTGACATCTATTCACTTATGCCTTCTCGCTTTCCAGAGCCCAGTCTAGGGCATATTTTGGATGCGGTGCCGGACGATAGCGACAGGTACAAGCCGTTTGATTATCTGGCGGCGAAGGAAGAGCGCGATAAAGCGGCAGGTAAGGGGTTTGCTCATCAGTTATTGACAGCAGATTCCGATGGCTGTGGTGTGATAGGCAAGGACTACGCGAAATGCCGTAGCACTGAGCCATTCATCATCAATCCAGTTGACTCCGCGTTATCAAGATTGTTCACACCGGTTGAGCATTGCCGCGTGAAGGGGATCCCCGTTGAAGTCATTCAGGGATTGTCTGACACACTGGCGCATCAAATCCTTGGGCAATCGGTGATATACCCTGCTTTTAAAGACTTGATGCAATCAGTAGGAACAACGCTTTTAACCAATACCGTTAATACTGCAGTTGCAGCTTAACATCAAAATTTAACCCTTGGGGGTGAGTTTGCCCCTCCGGGCCATAACTCCCCCTTTTTTTGTTTATGCCTTACGGGCATTTTTTAAATTTGGAGTGAGATATGGAAAATTTAGTAGTAGGTGCCTGGGAAACAAGCACTAAAAAAATCGTGGCCTATGCCACTTTACAGGGGATTGAAATTGACCGTCGCCCTAAGCTCTATGTTTATCACATTGGTTTATATGTGATAAAACAATCAGGCGACGTGAGACTTGCAGCTGTTGAGACCGTGAAACTCGAAGGGAACCTACTTCCGTTTGAGATTCAGGATGAACTAGAACTCATGAATTTGTGCTTCTGGGGCTTCCGTATTGCGAAAGCAAAACCAACGTCATTGAAGTCAATTAGCCGTGATGACATCGGGCTTATTGAGTTCTGCTATGCAATGTCTTCGAAACCTCAAGCCATTCCATTGCCACTCACTGAAGAAGTTAGCTGGAACGGGATTGTGAGCTTCGGTCAAAACGCAGGGAGATTAGCACATGTTTAATAACTCTCATGCAAACAAGAAAACGTCATTGTTAAACATTAACGAACTGAATGAGTCGTTAAAAAGTATCGATGGCGACCTGTATTGGTTCAGAAAAACAGGTCAGAAATATATCTCAAGTAAGGAGATTGCTCAGAAACGATGGTTACGCCGACTCATTAAGAAGCGTATCCAAAAGGGCAGAGCAAAACCGGAGTTAAGTATGTATGGGTCTACGATGGTCAGAGATTTCTGGCCGTTCGGCGGCTCATTAAACTTTGAGTCCTCACTTAAGAGTGGATGGGAGCGGAAGTATTGCGACGAGTACCAAGGATTATGGGTTAACCCTCAATCTCTCATGTTATGCACTTACACCGAAGGGGACGTGGTTTACGTCAACGCCCCTGACGAGCTTACGTACCAATCGGAATACAACCGGCACATCTGTTTCATCAACGATCTTTAGTCACGATTAATAACTATCGGGTAAGACCTTACCCGACGGGTGTGGCTTACTTTAAAAGGAGCAAGTCATGCTTATATCAATTGAGTCAGATAATAACTCCACTCTTCTTTTGCAGCTTGAAGTTAAAGGTATTTCTGTTTTTACTGAATGCCGAAGCGGTTACTGCGGGGCTTGCAGCACCAAATTAGTTAATGGAGTTGTAAGCTATAAAGAAGAGCCAGTTAGCGTCAAAGCCGGTCATGTGCTTGTGTGTTGTGCAATAGCACATACTGACGTGACCTTAGAAGTTTAATTTCTATTACCCCTTGGGTGAGCAATCACCCTTGTGGGTTGCTCACTCTTAATCCATTCGGAGTGAGTTATGCAAGTAGATAAAGTTATTCGATTAACAGAGGAAGACGAAGGTGGTATGGGGATTGTTCGAATGTGCAATTATAACATCGTCAGTAGTCCTTCTCGCCGTCAAGTGCTTACTAAGCGATTTATGCGTAAAAAGCCAGTTACGATCCAAAACCTCGACAATGGGTTCTGGATCCTGCGCTATGCAATGGGTAATTCGGGAAATCTTTCACTAACGAAGAATCAGATAGCGATAGATTACGACGGGATTCAGCAGTTGGGATTAAAGCTGCATACTAATCCTGTCAATTTAAAGGTGACTGATTCGACGCAGTTAGAGATTTTCAAACATTTTTGGGATCATCAAGACTTAAACATTCGTATTTCTATGCGAATGGGCGCAATAGGTCTTGTTCTTGGCACCATAGGTTTTGCAATCTCGATAATCTCGATTTTTTAACTTAACAATGTAAAACGGTTACGCCGTTACAAAGACCCTAGGGTGAAACGACCCTAGGGCGTTCACCCATTTAAATTTTGGAGTGAGCACCATGAATTACGAATCAGAAATTAATACTGTTTTCGCTTCTATGACATCTGAATCGAATCGATTAAACCTGCCGATTGTCTATAAAGATGATTTAAAGGTCGATCTCGAAACGCTTACAAGGTTTGCTGACAAAGGTATCAAGCAGTTCTTGTGGCAGCTGCGCGAAGGCGGTTCGGTGTTAATCCCTGTGGGACTTGGCGTAAACCCTGTATATGTGAGCTTTTGGCACAATGCAGGTTACCCCACAAGCCCTTATTTAATCTCAATTGATGACGGGAAATCATCGATAGAACCGATCTCAATTGAAAAAATGCTTAATATTGTTCACCGGAAACCGCACGGTCAGTTGGAGGATATTATTAAGCGTGGATGCGATTTAAATATCTGGGGACTATGGAACACTCCCAGTTTTGAATCGTTTTCAGTGGCAGGTTGGCTCGATTATTTTCAGTATGCAGGCAATAAACTGATGGTGGATTTAATCAAGCAAGATCTGCACTAAAGTGTAAAACGACGTTGGAATGCTAAGGCATCCCTTCGTCGTTTTTTTTTGGATTTTTTGGCTAGTTAATTTGAATAAACGGTCTTTAACGCGGCTCTTGCCATCGAAAACCAACCCGCAAAGGCGCTGGTGGCGGGTGACATTTTAAATGCACGATTGACCTTGAATAAGCGATTAAACGCGAGGCCTGCGCCGACTTCTGCCAACGACAAACTGCAGCGGTGGAATCGGTGGAGCACATCTTCTACTTCATCCACTGAAATAACCCCCGTTAACAGCAGATTGCTATTATCACTGTACACGGCGGCAAACCCTTCCAGTTCCGCATTGTGCGCAACGTGATATTGCTCAGGCTTGCTCATGGCATCAATGTTAGCTGTAGTGAACTCTTCCCCTTTGGAAATGGCTTTGACGCGGAATTCCCCAGCTTTATCCGATTTATACAACCGGTTGTAGCCTCGGGCAGTGAGTATTGGGTATGGCTCTGCAATGCCTGGTATTGAGACTAAGGCCAAGTCTGAATGATGAGGGTGCAGGTTAATCTCTTCGTCAAATAGGAGCTTAATCAGTTGCTTTAAATGCTCTTTATTGACCTGTTCTGGCGCGAGACCAATTAATCTTAAATGTACCTCCAAGAACACCAAACGACTCGGCGCACTGTTGCAGCCTAACTCCACTGCCAATTCGGAAAATAGTGGGTGAATCGAAATGCGCGACATGCTTACCTCAAGATGTAAATTTGTTATGTGAACTTTATCTCACAGAAAATTTTTTTCGCAAATTTAGGAGCTCAGACCAAGTTTTAAAAAAAAATATCTACCCAATTTTTTGTTATCCTGTATTATTCTCGTTATTGGGTAGATATTTTTGAGAAGCACGTCACCAAGTTTGTTAAAATAATATTATAACCAACTGATTTAGCAAGATAATGCAGCAAATTTGCCACGTTTTAGAACTGTGATGAAATGATTCTGGTCGTAAACTTTAACAAACAAGGAATTACTAGATGAAAACTCAACACAAATTAACAACCGTAGCATTATCTGTTTTAGCTCTGTCTGCTTGCAGCTCAAACCCTGTTTCTGATTATGTCGAAGCACAACAAGAGCTAGTAGAACAAAAAAATGAACAAATGAACGACGCTATTGAAGAGGCGCCTGAGTGGTTCTTAAACCCTCCTGCTTCGAATGGTGATGGCGTTTACGCGACGGCAATGGGCCGTGCTGATAACTTGATGGCCGCTCGCAATATTGCGAACTTAAATGCGGAATACGCGATTGCTAAGACAGTATCGCAGGAAGTTTCTGGTCGTGAGCGTCAAAACACTGAAGTGCGCAATGGTCGCACTAATCAGTTGAATGATGAAACAATTGTTAAGCTAGTAAATCGTGCAAAAGTCGTTGGCTATAACCACGTTAACACCCAAGTTCGCGTCGATAACGGGCTGTACGTAGTGTATATGCTGTTACACCTGCCTTACGACAAGCTGGAGCGTATGATTGAACTAAACGAGCGCAGCTTTGACGAGCGCTCGCAAAAGGCCTATTCAGAAGTTGAAGCGTTAGTGAAACCTTCTCCGACTGTGGGAAATGTGACAGCTGCGGAAGTTGTGACCCAATGAGATATGCTGCTCATGTGGGCCTAGGAGTGGGTTGTTGGGGCGTTTACGCTGCTATCGTCAACTCCTATGCCCCTGAGACAGTAATCGGTGTTGTAGATGCGTGTTTGATGTTACCCGTGGTGGCGATAGCGTCGTTATTACCTGACATAGATCATCCTGAGTCGAAATTGGGAAGAAGGATTAAACCAATATCAACGATTCTTTCGCTCTTCTCACATCGTGGTATCACTCACTCATTGTGGGCTGTTGGGCTAATGGTCTGGCTTTTAGCCAGCCATCAAGCTGACTCTATCGCATCGCAAGCCCTAGTCATTGGCTATTTAAGTCATTTACTTGGGGACGCGGTGACTCCGGCCGGAATTAGACCATTTTGGCCATTGGGTAGAGCGCAACGAATTGGGCTAAATCATGCAGTAGTAGCAAGTGTTGGTATTATTTTATTTTTAAGATGGATGTATTGAAGATGGGAAGTTCTGGTGCGCAAAACGTAGTGATGATGTTTAGAGCTCGCGAAGAGAAAACTCTCAGAGATTCAAGATTTTCTGAGATTGTTGATTCTGCGACGCCAAAAGATGTTAAAGCTATGATCACTGTTGTGTTGGAGCAACTACTGAATCGCTCAGTCTTTGTAATTCAGCACGACTCGCATCTTGAGTTTGTCGCCGGTGACACTAGATTAGAAGTCGGGGTTAACGGTAATTACTTCAACGATAAATTTTGGAACGATGAAAACCCTGCGGCTGAGCTACGTTTAGCGTTAATGTTTAGCTCGGATTCGGTGAAATGTACGCCGGAATGGAATGCAATGGTGAATTTCAAAGCTAAGCACATTCGTGATTCTATTCGTGTATCACTCGCCACTGGTGTCGTAACGTGCGCAAGTTGTGCTGATTTCTGGGGGGGGGCAAGTCTGCTAAAATTGAAATTTTTAATAACTAACTTAGTAAATAGCCTGCATCACATCACGTCTTCAGTCTAAATTATTTAACGAAATCTCGCGAAATTCTCCATCTATAGCGAGCATCGCTTAGGTGGAGATGGATAGCGAACCAGCCGTTAGGTTGGCCTATCTTGGTTTTGGATATATTGCTTTAAGATCTCTTACTTTCATTTAGCGCTCTGATTCTCTATTACTCCAAGTAAAGAAGTGCTTTTGCTTGTGGGTAATGGTCATCCAAGGACGATATTCAGTCCCCTTGTTCTGTGAAAGTCTGGTATAAATCTGCATTACATTCTGTAAGTATTGGATTTTTACCGTGGCAGTTTTAGAGTTGTAATGACCAACCGCCTCCCACACCGACTGACCTACGTTCAATTCTGACATACGGCGCAGCAATACGTCAGCGGCAGCAGCAACGCCAGTACACGTATCCTGGGCCACTTGACGCCAATCAGGGTAGCGCGACTTAAACCATGTCTCCGTATACTGAATCGTGTTGATTTGACCAACGCCCAGATCAAACGAACCATTCTTATTCTGAACAATCGCCCCACGTCTGCCGCCCTCAGCAACCAGTACCGCGAGTAATAAGTCTGGGTCGATAGGCCGAGCAGCTTTAGCAATACAAAACTCAAGTTCCTGCTGGGGTACTCGATAGCCATTACTTAAGTAAGTGTCGTTCAAATCTGCAATAGTTGACATGTTGTTTGTGTTTAAAAAAGTGTGTAATATCGGCGAGTATAACACGAGATATTTATTAGAGAAGCATTCGAATGGCATTCAGCGGCGCAACGATTTTGGAATCATTGGTTAAGAATATTAAAGCCAACAAATTCAGTTTTTTAGATTCGCTTAAAAACAAGCTAAAAAACAAATCGCTTGCGGATAACTCTCGAAAACGGAGAGGTCTTGATCCGGTAATTGTCTCCGTGGTGTCGGTATCTGTCCTTGCGTATTTTATGTATTCCGGCGGTGTCGATAGATTTATCTTGTGGTACAAACTGGCGAGTAATGCAGACAACGCGTTGTTAACTGATCCTGTCAATGTTTCTATTCGCTCACTCGACACATTGGCTGCAGCCAATCCTGTGGCCAAGTCGAATTTGACTGTGCAATTCGATGGGGTGACCACTTACCTTGCCGACGATACAAAATTTAAAATCAGCCTCGTGTTTACTGATTACCCTGACTGCGCTGTCGTTATTGACGGGTATATGGCTGAGACCACTGGCGGAATTAAAGAGGACAGCAAGGCTCACGTAAGCTGCTTATTCTACGAAAGAGAGTCAATTTTTGGCACTATTCCACTCACGAGCATTACCACTATACAGAAGCCAGGCCAAGACAATGAAGTGAACTCCGAACAACGTAATCAGCGTAAGTATCTCGTAGATGCAGAGCCCCTTCCCATGGCCAAAATGATAGGTTGGAACCAACTGACATCCTCCGAGAAAATCAAATTTGGCAGAGAGTAGTTAAGGAGTACCTATGCTGTCAGTTTTGCATATCAATGACCTTTACATCGTTTTAGAAAATCTAACGTCCAACCGAATCCCTGCGACCTATATCTCAGAATTTTTGCCGGAAGCGAAAATACCAGCAATTGTGTACCTAATTGACCGAGGACGACTGGTGAAATTATGTCGTGAAAGAGGTCAGATTGTGGGATTTGAAGCCTGTTCAGTCAGCCAGTTTTCATGGATGCACACCATGATCGCCGCGACAACCACAAATCAAGTGGCTTGTTTATAAAGAAATATTCCAAAAATTTGCCAGAAAAAAAGTGTGTGGCTTAATACTCATAACAGTAAAAACAAAGCGATTACGTTATGAAAGCGAGTCAGTACATACAGTTAGCTATAGCCAACAATCGGCAAGTGACCGTTCCTGAGATAAACATCGAAAAAATGCATATTCAGTATGTTATCGATGAATCGGGTTTTGACCTTCCCAGAGACCAGTTAGAAGCCTACATGCTCAGTGTTTACGCTGCGACAGGCTTGTCATGGAGCCCAGGTGAAAATCTGCTGTATTTGGCGCTGAATGACGAAGGTCAGATTGAAACCAAACTGACCTATATCGGCGGTCTGGATTTAGCGCTGCAATCGGGTGAAATTCAAGCATATCAGGCATGGGCCATTCGAGAAGGGGACTCTATTCGAGTTTTTAACGACAGAATGCCACTGGTCAGCTTGGTTGGCTTATCACCTAAACGTGGCGAATTGCGTGGCGGTATTGCTTCAGCGCTATTGCCATCAGGCGAATACGTGTCCTTTGAGATTGACCAAATTGAACTGGAATCTGTAGCTGAGAACGGCTCAGAGGTTTGGCAATCAATCTACGTCGATGAAATGGTAAAGAAGCAAGCGCTTTGGCGCCTATTAAACCATGTCGCGATCACTGCATTTGACGGCTTTTATAACACCCTTACGGCGCATTGTGAGGCGTTAAGGCCAATCCGCAAAATTGAAGCACCGACCAAGAAAACAAAGTTTATGGCTGCTGGCGTGGTAGAAACATCAGCATGTCGTTTCGATGCACTATTTGACTAAACCAGAGGTTTTTATGAGTACCAGATACACCTCGGCAGATGCCGCACACTACGTTCAACATCTCTGTGTCGAATTTGATACTGCATACCCTAATAACAATTTTCCGTACTCGGAGCTAAACATTTTATTTGCTCAGTTGCAGCGCCTGTTAATGCTCAATCCATCCCAAATTGGCTGGGTAAATATTCATAGCGTTTTTGATGTCATGACTGAGTTGACACAAGCACAAATCAGCCTCAATCCGAACCGCAAGCAGGCATCTATTCTGTTAGGGGCTTACTACGATAGTGGTTGGTTAGGGGTGCAACTGTGCTGGACATACCGTGGTTACCGTGACGCGGCGGCAAAGGCGGGGATCATCCGTTCTGCACGACCTGTGATTGTGTATGAAGCCGATGATTTTCAGTGGATTGACTCTTTTACTCCACCTCGCCACCAATATGACCCATTTAGCAAGAATCGTGGAAATATCCGCGGTGCCTATTGTGTAGCAGAGCTCGCTGGTGGCGGTGTGTGCGTAACACATTTCACCTTTGATGATCTCATGACGACCTTTGAACATCGTCAGGTGGCCACAAGAGCTTGGAATGAATTTTTTGTAGGGATGATCTTAGCTAAAACAGTGAGACTTTCCGAAAAAGCATGGTCAGAAGCGGCTTAAGAGGCGAAAAATGGAATTACAAGTAAAGCCGACAACCCGTTTAAAAACACCCTTCACGATTGCGTCTAACGTGACATCTACTTTCACCGTTGAGGCGTATGTTGAACATGACTCGATAACCATTGCCACTAATTCGGTTAATCAAGGCGTGAAAGCGCTAGAAGTGATCCTGCGTGACAACAACTCCGTGTGGGAGGTCATTCAAAATCGATTCGCGGTGTGGACTCAGCATTTTATTCAGTTAGGGGCTTACTTCTTACAAGAAGGGACGTTGCCGCTCCCAGCGACTAAAGTGAGTGAGCCATTAGAGATACTGAAGTCGATGCCGGAAATCTGTGCCGGTGATTGGATTGTAGAAAGCGGTACTAGCCAGATTTTTACGCTGGTTAAAGATCAGGGAAAGTTAAGTGTATTAACCACGCATCACTGTGAGAGCTTCCATGTTTGCACCAAATTGATTGCATGGTTTGTGGGCCAAGAGCAAGTCACGTCTGCGATGTTTGAGGAATCAAATAGCGGTTATCTCATTTTGGACGTGGCAGAGGATGGGGAGCCATTATCGCCCAAGTTAACCCCAAGTCTGAATGCGCGTAAAGCATCTGCAGGGCGATCACTCGCTGCACTGCGTCATTTGCCCTCGGTTGATATTCGGGTGCCGGTGATGGCTCCTTTGCCAAATATCGACGTGCTGGCCAAGATGCCGACAGCCTATGAAGTGCTGAGCAAAGTTAGCGCCTTACAGCGCAGAGTCGTGGCGATTGGGACTGTGGTGAAATCGAACCAGACAAAAGAAATTATGGGGAACACGTTACAGGGTTTGGCGGGTTTAAGAGACTCTGGTTTGTACGATGTAGAACTCATTCTAAAAGGTAAAAAATTGCTTCGTTGGAAGTATCTGTCAGAGTGATTGGACATCAAGAGAGGTCAACGTGAACGCAAAGCAAATCAAAGTGTATATGGGGCAGCATCAGCCATTTGCGAGCCAATTCCCGCTAACGCTAGGCAGTGGAAAGATTGTCAGTGAGTTTAAGATGGAGTGTAAGTGTGGTGAAGAATTTAAGGATGAATTAGTTAGGGGCAGTATTCATCTCGTAGAGAGTGACATTCTCTATCGTGGAATCGGTATCTGCGATTCATGCCACAAAATCGTGTGCCTAAGCGGCACGGCTACCATGAAGGGGGATGATTTTGAGCTTGAGCCGGACCCATTTGTTGTTCAATCACTGTTTAACCAATAAGGCGCCTAGTATGACCAGGCTGAGTTCACTCGCATTACTTATGCTTTCCTTGTCCATTACTAACGGTTTGGCTGCGGCCGACCTGAAGTATCACCGTGAAGATTACCCGCATTGGAGTGATCTGGATGGCAATGGTCTCAATACGCGCCACGACTTACTCGCTACACAATCCACGGTTAAACCAAGTTTTAGCCGTGATGGTAAAACCGTGACTCGGGGAAGATGGGTGTCACCTTGGACGGGGCAAATCTATCTCGATCCCTTTGCGCTCGATGTGGATCACACTGTACCGCTTGGCTATGCCCATGCCCGAGGCGGTAAATATTGGGATCGCTATCAGCGTGAGATGTTCGCAAACGATGTGAGAAATCTGCAGGTAGTCGAAAAGGGATTGAATAAAGAAAAAGGATCTGCGGGGATCACCGAGTGGTTACCGCCCACCAATCAGTGTCAGTATATCTTGCGATTTTACCGGATCATGAAAACGTATCATCTAAAATATTTCACTAAAGAAGAACCACGGGCGCTGGCGCTGGTAGCTCAGTGTCAAAGGGGGGAAACGTGGTCAAACTTGTTGGAGAGTAATACTTTTCACCAAGTTAAGTTTGATACTGAGTATTAAAGGATCATACTGAAAGGCAGCGCTCACATCGCTGTACTGCCTTTTCTAAATCGTTTATGCCCCAAAGCTTGCTAGCTCTTTTCACTCAGTGTTCGCAGAATGCTCCGATTAGGCTTACTTTTCGTAATGCGGTTTTTACTTCAAGCACCTCTTTTGACGGTGTTTTACGCCTCGCCTAAGGAGGTGTTGCCCTTAATCGCCAACGAGCCTTGCACCGTACGGATACGGTTGACACAACGCAGCCGGAGTGCCTGCGCCTGTTCAATACGCGCACTTAAACGACCGATCGTTTCACTGATCTCTGCAACCTGCTTAAGTGTGATTGGGTAATACTAAAGGCCGGATTGTAAGGCATTAAATCATCTCAGTAACATCTTCATAAATTTCATTTAAAAGATCATCTGCCTGAGCAAAAATAAACTGTTTTAGAAACTGATCGATTCGGATATTGAGCTTAAAAGGTGGAATGGTTACGCCATCTAATTTTTCAAAATAAACTTTGGCTTTTGCCTTATCAACAGTGTCTTTAAGCGCATCAAAGCGACCGAAATTATTAAGGTTTTTCTCATTGACACTATCGTTTAATAAGCTAATAAGCTGGCTTTTATCTAAACCTAACGCATTAACAATGGCATTAATCTGGGCGTTTTCAGCATTGTCTTTGTAGGTGTTGATGTAATCTCTGAAAGTATGGCCTTCTATTAACTTTGCATCGCCACGCTGTAAATCATGTAAGAAAAGCTTGGCGTATTTTTGTTCAGCTTGCGTCAGTGAAGAAAATGACTTGTGCAGTTCGTTAAGCGTAAGTTCAATGCTGGCTTGATCATTATGCTGATTTAGCTCTTTTAAATATTTATCGAAGCGACTATTCATATAGTCGGCATCAATCTTTCCTGTGTCGATTTCCGTCAAATAGCCACTAATATCAAAAGGCACATCTCCGCCACCCGCACCACCACCATCACCTTTTGATGCGAGCTCTTTATAACGCAGCGCAAGGCTCAGGTAGGTTTGTTCATTAATGGCGAGAGTAACCTCATGTTCAGTGCCATTTTCGCCTGTTGAAGCGTCCGTCGTGAATGTATAAACCGACTGCTCCCAATGTAAACCTTGTACCTTCGCGGCTTCTAGATGCTGGTTAAATACTTTAAATAGTTCAGCAAACTTTGCGCACGCCTCAACATCTTCTGGCAGCTTTTCAAAATTCGCCACACCGGCACTAATGAACAACTCGGTAATATCACCGAATAGTTCATTCATTGCTTCTAAGTTACTTTCTAGCCTATCAACAAATAACCCAATGGGTCTGTCGCCAGAGTATAGTTTTACCGCATCGTTAATATGTTGCTCCATCGTATGCGGGTAACGATAGTAACGGATAACACCATGAGGCTTATCGGGGCCAAACAATCGATTGGTACGAGAGAAGGCTTGGATGATGTTTTGGTATTTAATTACCTTATCTAAATACAAGACATTCAGCCACTTGGAGTCAAAACCGGTGAGCATTTGGTCTACAACAATCAATAAATCCAACTGTTTTGTAGGATCGGTATGAATACGCTCATAAGGTTTTTTGTGAGCAAGGCGTGCGGCTAGATCTTTCTTAAATGCTGCATGACGGGCAAAATCAAAATCGTGGCCATAACGCGCATTATAGTCACGGATAATTTCATCCAAACCATCACCTTTAAACGTTGGCCCACGGTCGCCACTGCCATCATTATCAATGTTGGGATCAAACAGTGCTGATACTTTTAAATCAGGCTTAGCAGCCTTTAGCAGACGGTAATAATCAATGGCTTCAGCAATACTGTTAGTAGCCAAAATCGCATGAAACTTATTGCCTTGGCTTAGCACATCCCATTTGAGCAGAATATCTTCTACCACTTTGGCTTGGTGAGTCTCGCTTAGGTACTGACTTTTAGGCACATAATCTTCAATACCTTTGTGGTATTTACCTGTGGCGTCTTTGTAGCCAGCCATAGGCACTTCATTCATAAAATAATTAAATTTTTTCTTTTTGGCGGGATTATCCATGGCTTCCGCTACCGATCCAGCCTTAGCTTGCTCTAGGGCGACAGCCTGCCTTAAGTCACCATCCCTAAAAGTAGGCACTTTATAGGGATCAAAGCCGAGTACGTTACCATCGCGAATACCATCGGCTATGCTGTAGCGGTGCAGCTCGTTACCAAATACTGTCGCAGTGGTATTACCGCTTTTTTCGTTTTCTTCCTGAATCGGTGTACCGGTAAAGCCAAAAAACAAGGCGCGGGGAAAGGTGCGTTTAATAACAATCAGCATATCGCCAAACGTTGAACGATGCGCCTCATCAATAATAAATACCAAGCGTTTAGCGCGGATTTTTTCAATATCTGCCGAGTTAGTTGCAGTGCCTTCATCATCCACTTCTTCAAAAATATTACTCATTTTTTGAATAGAACTAACAATGAGGGTATCGGCTGGGGACGTGCTTTTTAACTTGGTTACCAATACATGGGTATTTTCGGTGGCTTGTACATCTTCACCATCGCTTGCAAAATTACGGTATTCCGCCAGCGACTGGGTGCCAAGCTCAATTCTGTCCATCAAAAAAATGACTTTATCGGCATCTTTTGATTGGGCAATCAGCTGCGCCGATTTAAAGCTGGTCATGGTTTTTCCAGAGCCCGTGGTATGCCATACATAGCCGCCCAAACGGTCTGGATTATTGGGGCCGCCCAATTGTTGCCAGTTGGTTTTGGCTACCTTATCCGATATCGCATTGGCAGCGTAATACTGATAACTGCGCATTACTTTAAGCACACCATCGGTATCATCGGCAACGGTGTAAAAACCAATCAACTGGTGTGCCATGGGGATGGATAACAGTGTCGAGGCAATGTCTTTCCAATGGTTCATGGGCTCGTTATTAAAATCGGCCCAATTGAATTGGTAATCTGGGTTAAATTTGCCATCTAGCCCAGGGTTAGCAAAGTATTTGGCCTCATTAGGCTCCATAGCGACAAACACTTGGATCAGTGAAAATAGTCCGCTAAAAATACCTTCTTTGGAATACTTTTCAATTTGGTTAACCGCTTGGCTTACTGGCACGCCACTGCGTTTAAGTTCAACATGAATTACCGGCATACCATTGATCAGTAACAACACATCCCCACGTCTGTCATTACGAAGTGGGCTACCACGTTCAAACTTAGGTTGTTGCACAATTTGGTAACGGCTTTGGCCTGCCGCAATTTCTTGGCGGTCATAGATTTTTAGGCTGACTTCTTTGCCAAGATGCAAACTATCGGCGGGGTTATCGCGTTTAATGGCCACGGTTTTGCCGTTGATTAAACCATTGAGCTTGAGCGGGGTTTTCAGCTCTTTTATCTGCTCAATAATCTGCTGCATTTCCGTTGCCGTCAGTGGCACATCGTTTAAGCGATCTTGCTGGCGATTGTTCTCAAATAAAATGTTCGCCCAGTTATGCAGTAAATCCGCTTCGGTTTTGTTTTTAAGTATCTCGCTTTCCCAGCCCTTGTGGGTAAGCACTTCGATAAAGGCCTGCTCAAATTGCGCTTCGGTTTTAAAGGTGGTCATGGTTGTGCTCCCTGCTAAACAAACATTTTGCTCAAGCAGGCCTGCTTGATGTTATTAAGTTTGGTGATTTGTTGTTGGTGATGCTTGATTAGCACATCAAGTTTTTGGAAGTAGTTGCCGATGGCGGTTTGCTCTTCTCGTTCTGGAATGCAAGAATAAAAACTCTCAACAGATCCTTTCGAGATATTAAGCTGAGACATTCCTGCACCTTGTTTTTTAAAATAGGTTTGATGAGCATTAATGTTATATAAGAGAAATAATGGGCAAACATTTCCGTAAGGCCTTAACAACGCAACACGTTGATTTAACACATAAGCATTGGATTTTGGTATCAAAGCAACCCTACCCAATAGGTCTCCATGACCAACATCACTCAGCACCATCACTAAGTCGTTCTTTTCTAGTGTACTGTTAGTCTCATCTATAAATTTCCCTGATGGCTTCAATCCACCACCGATGGAAATTGAATTTAAATTTATTAATTCATATTTTCCTGATGTTTTTTGTTTGTCTTCATGCCCTTTTCCATTTGCATAGTCAGTCAACTCAGAAAGCTCCTTCTCCTCCCACTCCCCACTAAACCCTTTAAAGCGGATTTCTGGGATGGTTCCGCCTTGTTTGGGAAACATCTTTTCCAGCATGGCTTTTTTGATGCTGCTGAGCTTGTCATGTTTTTGTTGGTGTTGGTTGATTAGGCTGTCGAGCTTTTGGAAGGTGTTGCCGATGGCGGTTTGTTCCGTTTCGCTCGTTACTCGAACCGGAATATTATTAATCGCGACCTTAGATAAACTTGGTACACCTGTAGATTCATCATGTTTTTTCCAATCTATTTTCTGAAAAAGACAATACAAGTAATCCAACTTAAATTTCGGCTTAGGCACGGCATAAAAAAGAGTATCCACCGTCCAAAAAGGTGCTCGTAATAAGTACGGTTTATCAATAGTGCCTTTTCGGCCAATTCCGATTGCATCTTCATCATTTGACAATGCACTATCCACACTAAGCATGTAGCCACCTGTTCCATAAACAGGAATATTACCCTTGCCTAAATGTTTGTAGTCTTTTCCGCTTCGCACATCTATGACATCTGATAAAGTAGTGTCTAACCACTCCCCAGCAAAGTCCTTAAAGCGAATCTGTGGCACATTCTTTTCAACACTCATCTTATTCGCCCTTCAACAAGCTAGTGAGCTCATTCAAGCCTTGCTGATCAAACTCATTGCCGGTGAGTTCGCCCATCATGTCTGCCAGTTCTTGCTCGGTAGTTTTAATCTCATTCGCCACTTGCGAATAGGTCGCCGCGTATTTATCGGCAAGGGCTAGAACTTTACTGGTGAGCTGAGTAATCACGGCGCTTGGCATGGCGGCGAGTTCAAGACTTAATGGCGCTATCCATTTTAAGTTCAGCAATTCATTGACTTGCTCGTCGGTTAACTCTTCGATGGTGGTTTTCGTTTTTAAGTGCAGTGCGATTTGAGCTTCTTTGACTGTTTTTTTAAGGGCTTTTTCTTCATCGATGAGTTTATTAGCCTTAATGATTTTTGCTTTATAACTTTCTTCTGGCTCGGGGCTGTCGGCTGAGAACTTGGTTTTGGTCTCTTTTTGCTCTTTTAGGAAGGCTTTGGCGGCTTTGGCGACTTCAGCATTGGCAAAGCCGTCTTTACTCTCTTTTACAGTGTCTTGCTCTTTTTCTTCTTCGCTGAGGGATTCGAGTATTTCTTCAAGTAGGCTTGCGATTTCGGCCAAACGAGTTTCTTGTTTTTCTAACGCGAGCAAGTCATCAGCCAACAGAGTTTTTTGCACAAGTTCAAACGGCAAGATATGGCCTTTCCAACCATCTTGTACTTCGGTGTCTTTACCGTCTTTCTTTTTGATAACGATATTGGGGTCAACTTGCTTAGTAGCGGTAAAGCCTTCGGTTTGTATCATTTCTAAATCGCTACTTATCACCTGCCATTGGTTGTTTAAATATTGATAGGATTGGTATTTGTCGATAAGGGCAATGGGCGCTAAGCGATTAAATAGCTCTGCGCTCAACAGCGGCTCTTGCTGGTTGCGATTAACCGCTTGCCAACCTTGAATAAGCGTAGTGTTTAAATAGTCATCAAAACCGGCGAAAGCTTGGTTATAAGCGCTGATAAATTCGATGACTTGTGGGTGCTGAGTAATGGTGGCGTTCACCGCAGCGTTGTCTATCGCTAATTCACTGTAGGCGGCAGACTTGGCCACAAACAGCGCATTATGCAATTGCGGGAATGCTTGCCAATATTGGTGTAACTGCGCAATTTCGCTATTTGGGATGCCGCCGAGCATAGTGGCGTGTAAATCCCAGCTTTCAGCGGCCGGTGACGAGTCTACATAACGCGGTATGTTTAAGTTGTAGCCGTTGTCGCGCAGGGTTTGTTTGCTGACTACTTGCGAGAATTTTTCGATGCTTTCGCGATTGATGACGGAATCAACAATGCGCTTGATGTCACTGGCTTGCAGTTTATTGTTTTTGCCTTCTTTAACATAGTGCTTGGAGGCATCCACAATCAACACATCGGTATTTTGACGCTTTTGTTTGAGCACCAAAATAACGGTAGGAATACCAGTACCAAAAAAGATGTTAGCTGGTAAGCCGATAATGGCATCAATGTGGTTTTGCTCAATCAGTTGCTTGCGAATTTCGCCTTCTTCACCACCTCTAAAGAGTACGCCGTGGGGCAAGACAATGGTCATAATGCCATCGGGTTTTAGGTGGTAAAGGTCGTGCAATAAAAAGGCAAAATCGGCTTTGGTTTTGGGCGCAAGACCAAAACGCGAATAACGTGGATCGCTGTCTTTAAAACTTGGGTCCCAGGCTTGTGAGTAAGGCGGGTTGGAGACGACCGCATCCACATACAGCGCATGATAAGTACCTTGCGGATCATTTTCATCAAAGTATGGCCAATCGTCTTCTAAGGTGTCACCGTTACGGGTTTTGATATTGCTGGCTTTAATGCCGCGCATGATCAGGTTCATACGGGTCAAGTTATAGGTATTGGCTTTCAGCTCTTGGGCATAATAGGTAATGCTGTCTTTGCTTTTGGCGTATTTTTCGACCGCTTCACCAATATTGATCAGTAACGAACCCGAGCCCGACGTTGGGTCGTAAATCTCGATGGTGTCTTTGTGTTTTAGCTCGTGTGCGATGATGTGCGACATCAGTACCGAGACTTCATGCGGCGTATAGAACTCACCGGCTTTTTTACCGGCATTAGCGGCAAATTTTTCAATCAGGTATTCGTAGATGTAACCCAGAACGTCATAGCCTTGCTTACCGTTCATTGGGATACTTTTGATTAAATGTAGTAGGTCACTAATGGCTTTTGTGCGCTTACCCGCGCTTTCACCCAGTTTGCTAAGACCCGTTTCGAGTGTGGTGAAAATTCCTTCAAACAATTTTTTGTAGGTAGGCGAAATCAAACGGCTAAAGGCGGATAGCGCATCGCGCACGTTAGACTCGTCAAAGTCGAATGCAGGATCAACCCAAGTAGCAAACAAATTATCGTAAGCGATGAAATAACCTAGATTGTCTTGAATGTACTTGACCGTGTCCGCGTCTTCTTCGTTGAGGGCTTTAATATCTTCAGGTGTCATGCCCTCTTTGGTGACAAACTGAACTAACTGGTCGCTCAGGTACTTGTAAAAAATGAAACCTAAGATGTAATCTTTGTATTCGTTAGCTTCGATTTTTGAGCGCATCTGGTTTGCTGATTCCCAGATTTTTGCGGCCAGTTGTTGTTTGTTCATGTTTGCTCTAAATAGTCAGAATGAGTGAGGTCGCAATATGTTTAAAGGACATAAAGCACGTATCAAAATTGGGGGGTTGCGAGTTAAACACCATGGGTTTAACAAAATCATTAAAGCGTTGCCTGAAGAGTGGGTTGCTTTCTATCTCCTGTAAGCCAAGGCGTAACTCATTGGCTGGGTCCATGACGAATTCGGCATGTTGGTTGCCAAAGCGAGCAATATCTTCTGCTAATATGGCGCGAAAAAGGGGCGCAAGTAATTCATTA
The DNA here is from genome assembly GCF_025653985.1 of Shewanella sp. SM69. NCBI lineage: Bacteria > Pseudomonadati > Pseudomonadota > Gammaproteobacteria > Alteromonadales > Shewanellaceae > Shewanella > Shewanella sp. SM69. Next base: position 39,549 of record NZ_JAKKRV010000018.1, on the reverse strand, counting down.
TCAAGGGCCTGTGCTGCATGAATACAGTGTACGTCGTAAATATGCCTAACTAAAGTGACGTCATCGCTTCGGGCTGCATCACGCTTAACAGACATTGTGCGGCGTAACATGGAAAGCACTTTCTCTACCAAGGTGGTATTTACTGATACGCAGATGAATCCGTTCACTTCTTGTGGCAGCTTATAAAGCTCTGCGACTAACGATTGGATGCCCCGCGTTTCCAGCGCAAGCAGTGGAATGGTTTCCATCAGTTCTAACTTGATGATTGGGCGTAGACAAGGAGCCTGGCTAAATTGTTGCGGATATTTAAGCTCATATTCCACATAGCGATATTCATCCTGAACTAATCTAGCTTCGATAGAAAATGTGTTCGATGCAATAATCGCTGTTTCAATTTTTACTGCTAACGCTTTTCGGTACTGTTTCTTCCTGCCGCGACTAAGGTGTTGAAATTGCGGCGTGGGGATCAGCTTTATGTCCACGTCTTCAGACATTCTAAGTATTTTAACATTGGACTTAGCCAGTGAGGTGCCGCCGGAAAACACCATTTGATGAGTTTCAAACGTTAACTGTTCAAGCTCAGAAAGTAGAGCAACCACCCAATAATCTTTTTCAATAATGGCGGGGTTTCCGAGCGCTAATGCATCGGAAACCTCTAAGAACTGTTGTTTCAGTTTTTTCATGGTCTACTTGCTGGCGTTAATAGTCTGTTACCAACAACCAATTTGCGATTGAACTGTTTTTGATCCCATGAGTAATGAACGGATGAGGGGATTTGGGTGTTTTTACCGGAAAGACTTTGTAAGGACAGATTATCTATCTCGAAATCGATGTCTTTCATTTTTAATATTTCACGCATAAGTGCATCGCTACCACCTGGACACGACGGCATTAAACGTCCTGTCAGGCTGTTTACTCGCGCTTTCGTGTATAAGCCATAGCCAAGCTTCATTATCTCGCCTCTATCCATTAACTGATTAAGCGATCGGCCAATTTGGTCATAGCTAGCAATGCCGTCAAAGTCTTTGCGTTCGAAAACGTAGCGTCTAGAACGCTTTATCTTTTGAAAGATACTGTCAACAGCGGCCATTTAAACCTCCTTACTCTACAATAGCGCGAGTATAGCTTAATGTGAGAGTAATAGGAATAAATACGGCATCCTATTAACATTTAATACGGCACTTATATTTACCTAAGTTTATGATTAATAAATTAGAATACTTATTATATTCATATCCACCTATAAGTTACTGCGACTCTCACCTACTTTGGGATACAGCAGCTAACATCTATAAAAAAATTGTGGCTACCCAAGCCCGCTCAACTTGGCCGCTTTAGCAATGGTCGAACGATTGCATTTAAGCAGGCTTTGCACGTGTGACGAGCTTGTCCCTTAATCGAACCGCTTATTTTTCCTTAATTGATGAACAAGCAAACGTCCAAGGCATTTACCTAAGGTTTGGGCCTTTTCGATGCATTGCGTTTGTCCATCCCATTTATTAAATAACAATCTCACTTTCTGAGGATATTCATTACTAATGGTAATGCTAAAATCGAATTTTAGAGCCTAAGCACTAACTGATTCTTGTCCAAAAATGAGCCAGTGAATCACTCTAGGGTAGTCTAATTCACGTGCCAAAACCTTGCCATTTTGCGCTGGCTTTGGGCTAACGCGCATTTGCCCCAAAGTTTGTTTTCGTCGCTCAACGATAAATAGAACAAGTAAGGCTTTGGCAATAAAAAAGGAATACGCAAGGGTTTTGCATAGTTTAGAAGTTATGTCTGTCATTTTTTATTTCACTATATTCACTGTCAATATAGTTTTAAGTTCATAAGTATAATGCCATTTACAAAGAATTTTCACTCTCTCTTTTTTCAATACTAGCTAGTGCATTTTTACACCAACGGTGCCCTTTATCAGCGCCTTCCTTATAATACTTCAATGAAGCAGCTCTACCGTTAGGTGTTCCACCTAGATAATCAGGCATGTCACCTAATCTGCCAAGCTCGTAACAAGCTCTTTTGGCACCTAACTTATACGCCTGATGAATAAGGTTTAAACCCTCATAACTTTTATCATCAATTTCTTTTAAAAAGGAACCGTAAGCTGCCATTGATTCAGCACAGCCTTGGTCAGCAGCACTTTTATAAAAACTAGCTGCCATGTAACAAGGCCAGTTTATATTTTCCATAAAATTGCCCATATAAAGCTGAGCCTTTAAATTACCTAATGATGCAGAAACAACAATCCAATATAAGGCTTGTTCAGAATTACGTTCTACCCCCTCGCCTTTTAAATATGCATTAGCAAGAATATTTGAGGAATCAACACAGGCAAAGTTCAAAGCATCTGATTTTAAATCAGCGAGCTTTTCACTACAAAAAAAATCCATAACAACACTCCATATGTATAAATTTAATTCAATATTGGTATTAATCTATGTTTTAGTTATTCCTAGAAAATTGATTTAGGCACTTAATTAGAATATTTGCCGAGTGCCTAAAATTTTCTAACTGACCTTGAACACCATAAGCCCATTTGAGCCCATGGAAAAAATTATTTCTAAAACGATAAACTATAATAAGGCATGATATTAACTGACTTTTACTTTCATTATTTTCACCAGTCAAAACTGATTTAACTAGTTCTGAATTATCATTTTTTCGAAAGTTAAGATGTTCGAAATGGTCGTTAGTTGTGCGGTTTTCGACATATCGTCCTTGGAAGTAATTTAATTCCTCACTGATATCAACTGGCTGGTTTTCATTCTGTTCAATTAGGTCCTTAATTTTATTTACGGATGCTTTATTATCAAGTGCTTGAGCTTCAAACAATGTCCAAAGTAACGTAAACCATTGTACCGCATCCAGCTCAGCAGGAGAAAGATTGGCCACGTCAGGCGCGAAAATGCTTATATCGTCTAATTGAATCACTAAATATTCTCCGACATATGGAATCTAATACAATTCTAAAACTCTCTGTATAAAATTAAACTTACCATTCAAACTATCCGTACGGAAGGCTAACAAGCAATAATTGAGATATGGCAACGCATAAACTCACAGCTTCGGATTAAAATTCAACCTAAGATGGAAAAAATAAAGCACAAAGAAAAGGACAGCCACCCGGCGCAATATCACCACCGGCACTTCACAGCTGCCACTGCGCCTAATGGAAAATGATAAGGTCGATTTAAACCAATGGCTCGAAGCCTTAAAGGCGGAATCAGGGAAAAATATCACCGCGGCCTGATCAGCATGCGCGATAAGATCAACACCAAAGCGTTGATCCGTTAGATTAATGTGTTGCTTGATGCTGCGTGAATCAGACTTGCCTAGTCTGTTTCATGCGCAACACGCTAGCATTTTGCGTGAGCTTCATGCTCACGCGCTTTGATCAAAACTCGTGTCAGGCCAGATCAGTTCTGGCACGTTTATGCCCCATTCCCATTTAGGATAGCTAGTTGTATCAGTTTAGCTCGAAGAAGTTTGCCCTATATTTACTAATGCGAATTATTTGATCATCAAACTTCTGTATTCGGTAATTCTCTATAAGAAAATCATATAAGTTCAAGCGCTTGAATTAATTAGATTATTCTATCGATAAATTCGCTGATCAATCATATAAATACACTGGCATTTGTATTGTGTAGCGTTACACGCTACAGTTTAATGGTGATGTGTACAGGCCTTTGTGGAGTTTATTATGAAAAGTAGCGAAATTGTTCCTCATTTAGGAATCCACATTAGACAAAATATAATCCCACAAGGGATGTCGGTAACCAAAGCTGCTGAGCATTTAGGGGTTGGGCGACCAGCCCTTTCAAATCTATTAAATGGGAAAGCATCGCTATCCCCTGAGATGGCAAGACGATTAGAGAAGGCGTTTAGTTGCTCAAGTAAAGATTTACTCGCCATGCAGACAAATTACAGCGAGACTCAGGCCGCAGATAAAGAAGCGCCATCGAATATTAAAGCATACGTGCCAACGTTCTTGGCGCTGAAAGCCAACGATATTGAGCTCTGGGCATCACAGAACATCTCTGCTCGCACGAGGTTTCCTGTTTTCTTGAGGACTCTTGTTAATTCTACAGGGTTAAACCTAACTAAAGTGGACTTCCCAGGTAATGATGATGGAGAACGTCCAGGCTGGGATGGCTTCATTATCTCAGATGAAGGTACTCCATGGATTCCGAGAGGTAAATCGGGTTGGGAGTTTGGTGTCAACAGTAATGTAAAAGGCAAGGCAGATGGAGACTTTGAGAAAAGCGTAAAAGCTATCAGTGATACTGACAGAGCTGATATGACTTTCGTATTTGTAACGCCGCGTCGATGGTCAGGCAAGGCCAAGTGGACTGATGCCAAAAAGAAGGAGCATCTTTGGAAAGATGTACGTGCATATGATGCTAGCGACTTAGAACAATGGCTAGAGCAATCTCTCGCAGGACAAGCTTGGTTCGCAAATGAAACTCACAATGTAAATAATGGTGTTCGCTCCTTAGACAAATGCTGGAATGACTGGGCTGATGTTTCAGAGCCACCATTAACAGGAAAACTATTCACCTCAGCAATTCAAGCAGCCAAGCGGAAAATTTTATCAAGATTATCAAAATGTAGTGAAGGTCCTACTATTGTAGCTGCCGACTCAAAAGAGGAAGCTCTAGCATTCGTGTCTCAACTACTAAGCCAAACTGCTGAGCCAGAATTAGCTTATTTTCGAGATAGGGTATTAGTCTTTGATGAACCTGGCGCGCTAGCAAAGCTTGCTGAAAGTACTCAAACATTCATACCGGTAGTACATAGCCGTGAAGTAGAAAAAGAGTTAGCACCATATGCTAAAAAGTTAAATTCAATTGTCATTTACCCTCGCAATGCTTTTGGTATAGAACCACATATTGTTCTGGAACCTGCAAGTTATGAGACTTTCAATAACTCTATGGAGGACATGGGAAAGAGTCGCGATGATATACAGCGCCTTGCAAATGAGTCAGGTAGGTCTCTGACCGTCCTGCGGCGTAGATTAGCTCAGGTGCCCTCTGTGCGAACTCCTGAGTGGGCAAGTGAGCATGACATAAAAGTTAGCTTGATACCTTTCCTACTCGTCGGCGCATGGCAATACAAAAATGAAGCTGATAGATGTGGAATAGAATTGCTGGCAGGGGAGCGGAGCTATTCTCAGTTAGAAAGGGAGTTTCAAAGATTAGCGCAGCTTAATGACTCTCCCGTTTGGATGACTGATGGATATCAAGGTGTTGTATCTAAAACTGACTTGTTATTTGCTGTTGGTGATGCTCTAACAGAAGATGACTTAACTCGTTTTTTTGATGTTGCTCGAATGGTTTTAGCAGAAGACAATCCAGCACTAGATCTCGAAGAGGATCAACGCTGGGCTGCTTCAATGTATGGAAAAACTAGGGAATTTTCAGAGGTGTTCCGAGAAGGGCTTTCTGAAACGTTAGTTTTATTATCTTTGCATGGAGATGCTCTGTTTAAAGGCCGTTTCTCTTTAAATGCGGAAGTTGAAGTTAGTAAGTTAGTAAGCAGTTTACTACCTTCTCCTCTAACAACTCGAACACTTGAAGCTAATGATCGTGATCTTCCTACCTACGCTGAAGCCACACCAGAAGCATTCTTATCGATACTCGAAGCTGACTTAAAAAGTGAGAACCCTGGAGTTTTTGGCTTACTTAAACCCGCCAGTATAGGGCCTTTCAGCCATCCTAGCCGTACGGGATTATTATGGGCATTAGAAGGACTTTGCTGGAATCCAATTACGGTATTACGAGCTGTGATGATCCTAGCTCAATTAGCACAGATAGAGATAGATGATAACTGGGCAAATAAACCAATTAAATCATTATTAGCTGTGTTCAGGTCTTGGATGCCGCAAACATCAGCAAACCTTGAAACGAGAATTACGTTGGTCAAACGTATCCTTGTTAAATATCCTGATATTGGTTGGAAGCTGTGCATAGAGCAATTTGACACGCGAGGTCGAATAGGTGATTACAGCCATAAACCCAAATGGCGTACAGATGGGTATGGGTATGGAGAACCACTTCAAAATAAAATTCAAGTAAAGACATTTATTGATGAAATGGTCGGTTTGGCTTTAAATCGCGAATATTACTCTATAAATATGCTCATTGACTTGCTCGACAGGTTTGACTGTCTCAATGAACATGACCAAGAGATGATTTGGTCGATTATTGAAAAATGGGCAGGAGCAAAGGCTACAGATGCGGAAAAAGCACAGCTACGTGAAAAAATCAGAGTCACTGTATTTTCTCGGCGTGCCTTAAAGCACTCTTCTATTTCTGCTGTTCAAAAGAAATTAGCAAAATCAGCTTATGATTCATTAGAACCATCAGACTTATTGTTCAAACATAGTTGGCTTTTTAAAGAGAGTTGGGTAGAACCATCCGCCGATGAAGTTGATGACGTAGATAACTTTGATTTCGAAGCACGTAATGAAAAGATAACACGCTTACGCATTAGTGCACTGAGCAAAATCGTTGAGGAGATGGGGAATGAAGGACTCTTAGCCTTTTCAAAATCGGGAAATGCTGCATGGGATATTGGATCGTTATGCGCTAAGTTTTTGATGAATAGAAAGGAACTTATAGGGTTACTGAAGCTTGCTTTTAAGCAAGTTTTGAATGAGCGTGGAGAAGTTCGCCCTCTTCGTAGTCTAATATCTGGAGCTATATTTGCCCTTTCAAAGGAGCCAAAAAGTAAGCCTATTCTGAAAGAGGTTGCGGCTGACTCATCAGATGTAGACTTAGTAGAGCTACTTTTACTCGCCCCTTTTAGGAAATCTACTTGGATTATGGTCGATGCTTTAAGTCTAGATGCCCAGAAAAAATATTGGGAAAAGGTAGAGCCCTCGTGGATCCACGAATGTGATGAAGAAAACAACGAAGGTACAGAAAGGTTGATGGCAGCTAATAGGCCACGCGCAGCCTTTTCTTGCATCCAGCATCACCCAGAAAAGCTAGGGGTAAAAATCTTGTATCGCCTGCTCTCAAGTATTGCAACAGAGGGCAATGAGAAATCAGATCAGTATATGCTAGATAGCTACCATATAACGGAAGCATTCAAACATATCGATGCTAGCCATGAGCTATCTCTAGAAGATAAAGCAGGCCTAGAATATGCGTATATGGAGTTGCTGTCTTCTAGATTGGGAGGTGAAAAGGACAACTCGATTCCTAATTTGGAACGGTATATTGAGCTTCACCCAGAATTGTATGTACAAGCGATCACTTGGATAGCCAAACGACAGGATGGAAGACTTGAACCGAATGAAGTACAAGTGTCTGAAAATCTGGCTAAACGTGGTTACCACTTACTTGAAGCTGTCAAAATTATCCCTGGTCATAACGACTTAGGTGAATTGGAAACCGAAAGACTTAGAAAGTGGGTGACAATTGTCCGCGAATCATGTGAAGAACTTAACCGTTCAGAAGTTGGTGATTTATGTATCGGGACACTACTATCAGCATCTGCTATCGGAAAAGACGAAATTTGGCCGTGTGAAGAAGTAAGAGAGATCCTTGAAGACTTTCAGTCTGAAGGCATCATGAGAGGAATGCGCACAGGTGTTTATAATTCTCGAGAAGTCACAACGCGTATGCCTAGTGATGGTGGCGACCAAGAAAGAAACCTAGCAGAAAAATACAGGGAGTTTGGTCAGAAAATGCTGTCATCTTACCCTTATGTTGCCGCGAAACTTCTGTTTGCTATCGCAGAGTCTTATGAGCATGATGCGAAACGGTATGATGCTGATGCTAGCGCAAGGTTGAGATTAGGTAGGTAAGATAAGTCATATGCACTTTTGTAATTAAGTTTACTTTTTCTCATCTGAATGAAGCAAGTTAGATCTGTTACTCTAACTTGCTTTTGTCCAGAAGTAAGCCACAAGGAGTATGAAAGTTATTCCTCTCCAACACGAACATCCTTCGAAATATCTTATTTTTTCTCGGTCTGACTGCCCGCCACACGGTTGGCAGCTAGAGCTTGGGATAATATCTCCCGTTCACGCTCGGATTGAGATAGATCTAATTTCACCTGATTCAGTTGTTTTTCGACGCTAATAAGCTCAGCTTGGACGCTTCCGAGTTGGTTTGCTTGCTGACGATAACTATTGAGATCTGTATTAAGTCTTTGCGTATCACGCTCAAATGCCAACTTTTCTGCATTAACCTCGGCTAGTTTTGCTCGAGAGTCTGCTAATTCATTGCGCACCGATACTAAGGTTGCCGTTAAATTTTCCGCAGTCTTACCTAGCTTGGCTTCTGTAGCCTTTAATTCTGTTCGGTCCTGCGTCAATCGCTCAAGGTTCGCTGTGGTGTATGAGATCTGGTCTTGCTGCTTTGATAGTGTGGCCTGCAGAGTTGCAATGGTGGCCTTCGCTTGCTCTAACTCTCGCTGTTCTAGTTCACGCTTCGCAAAATCGATGCTGAGTAATTTAATTTGCTCTCGAGATGCCCTTAATTCGGTCTCTGCTTGTGCAACGCGCCCATTCGCTGCGTCTACTAATGCTTCTGCTTTTAATACTTCGGCTTTTGCGTGATTTCTTGCGTCATCAATGGCCTTTTCGCTGGTGGCCTTTAACTCTCGCAGTTGTTGCTCTATCAGGCTTACAGCGGATTGGGCCTTTTCGACCTTGGCTGCGGTGCTGGTTTCAATCTCCGCAACTTGAGCCGCCGTAGTATTCAAGACGCTTTCTAACTTATCTTCACTGTCACTTAACAGCGATAGCGTTTCATCAAGGTTTCGCGTCAACTGGGCAACTTGCTCGGTCAGCGATTCGTTACGACGGTCAATCATGAGCAACAGTTCTTGAGACAGCAACTTAGCTACGGCAAGGCTTCCAACCTCTTCCGCGATAGCATTTTTTCTATGCTCAAGATTATTTTTGTACTCAATCAAGAACCCTTGGATCGACGATGTTCTGCCCTGCAGATGAACGCTCAAGTTACGTGTCGTTGGCTCGACACCGTTTTTAAGCATTTCATTCGCGAGCTTAGTCACTTCCTCAAGAGTTGCCTTCGGTTTCACTGCCAATTGTTCCATTTGCTTGCCTCAAACATCTTCAAAGTTAATGACTTACATCGATAAATCACAGTGTAGCCAGTTATTCAACACTCTGCAATGGAAACGATTTTTTTACGGAAACATCGTTTCCCGTTTCCCGTGGTGATTTGCGTCATTCTTGTCTTGTATGGTGCTGATATAGAAGGGTAAATCCTGAAATTGGCCAGAATCGGCCGCCGTAATAGAATGTTCCTACATCAACTGAATGGGACAGAAAAAATGACCGAACTAGCAACTACGCCAACTGCACCGCGCAACCATGCAGAGGTCGCTATGTACCACTACTATCTGACCAATGCCGTGTTGACGACGAGCCCCAACGAGCAAGTCATTGGTGATGTGTTGGGGATGGGGGAAGATGACTTTGTGATGGAGCTGTTTGCGCTGTCTGAAGCGTTTTGGCTAAAAGGTGAAGATCTCTATGCCGAGGGTAAAGCGTTCTCAGGGCTTGCGGTATTCGACGTTGTGGCTGAGCTGGCTGAGTTCTTCTGGGGGTATGTAGAGCATACTGGAGAAATGCCTGACCTTGATGCGTTCAAGCTGGATATTGACCGAGTGTTTGAGACTTACACGCGATAAATCACCTGTCTAATACTCTTCAAAACAGTGAGGCCTACAACCCCGATGGTAGTAGGCCCAACTTCCAAGCAGTAGTTTCTAACCCTGTAATGGAGTGCTTATCTTTTTAATATTTGTTCCCTCCATGTATTCTTTACGCAAAAAATCATCTTCGGGATTTTCGATGTTTCAATAATTAGTTATACTGTATTAATGTACAGTATTTGTGATTTGTCCTATGAACGTCATCATTGGTTTGGCATCGGCAGGCATACACGGCTTTGAGAGCCCCGCCGCTGGATACCAAGAGAAGGCGCTAAGCCTCAATAATCTTATTGTCTCACACCCATCAGCAACGGTATTTGCAGAGGTTACCGACGATGCTATGACGGGTCTTGGGCTATTTACCGGAGATCTACTTGTCGTTGATAAGTCATTGACTGCGACGCGGGGAGATGTCGTTTTGGCGCTGGTGGACGGCGAAACCGTTTGTCGGCAGCTAGACCATGACCATCATAAACTTCATGCCAATACCAATGCTCATTATTCCGAAATATCAGTCACAGACGGGATAGAGATTCAGGGCGTGGCCATTTGTGCCGTGCGCTTTCATCGACGAAAGCGCGATCCTCTAGTGTTGAAAAGCCTTGATGACCTTCTGGTTGAATCGACGTTTGTGGGCCGTGCAAGAGGTGACTCGATGACGGGGGTGGGCATTCACTCCGGTGACATCCTGATAGTGTCACGTCAACTCACCGCAGGTTCAGGCGATGTCATTATTGCCATGTACGAAAACGAATTTGTCTGTAAAGTCCTCGATCTCACCAATAGCAGGCTGTTATCGGCTAACGACTATTTTGAGCCGGTGTTAATCAAGCCGGATGATAGATTTTGGTGTGAGGGTGTTGTGCCAGCATCAATTAGGCTACTAAAACAGCCGAGTTTATTGCTATGAGCAGTATTATCGCGCTTTGCGACGGGAATAAATTTTATAGCTCATGCGAACAGATTTTTAACCCTCTGTATCGTGGTAAGGCACTAATCGTGGTCTCGAACAATGACGGGATGATCGTGACGTTAAGCCCAGAAGCGGCCGCGTTGGGACTTAAAAAATTCACGCCTTACTTTCAAGTGGCCGAGTTCTGTCGGGCGAATGGGGTGGTCATTTGCTCGAGCAATTATGCGTTGTATTCAACAATCAGCACCCAGTTCATGAGGGTCGCGTCGAGAGAGTGCTATTCGTATTTTCCCTATTCTATTGACGAAATTTTTGCTGAATTTGGCAACGACACACCACAAAACCTATCAAAATTAGGCCGTAAGCTAAGGCATGATGTGTGGCGCGAGGTTAGATTGCCTATCGGTGTCGGGCTAGGGGATTCCTTGACGCTGGCGAAGGCCGCAAATCATGCTGCGAAGCGCTTAGGCTATCGCGGTGTTTGCGTGATTAAAGCGCATAATCGCGAAGCCATCTTAGGGGCGATGTTGACTACCGATGTGTGGGGGGTGGGTAAACGAATTGGTCAGTGGCTAAGTTCGATGGGGATTCACACGGCGCTGCAGTTGGCCCAGATGAAGACTAAGACCGCGAGGAAAATGTTTGGCGTTAACATCGAAAGAACGGTTTTCGAGCTGAATGGGACAAAGGCGTTTAGCTGGGACGATATGCCCGTTAATAAGCGACAGATATTCTCTACACGCTCGGTTGGCCAGCGAATAACGACGATAGCAGGGTTAAAGGAGGCGTTGTCATTCCATGCGTGTGAAGCGGCTCGAAAGCTAAGGGGTCAAAAATCGGTAGCACGTTGCTTGGTATTTTTTGCTCAAACATCCGCGTATGACAAGCATGGTGTTAGTGGTTTCAGTCGGACAATTCATTTACCAGCTCCCACCAGTGACAGCATGATCATCAGTCAGCAAATTACCTCTGCGGTTGAGTCATGTTATGCCGCAGTGCCGTACTATCGCGTTGGGGTAGGGCTATTAGATATAGAACCAGGCTTGCAGCTCGATATGTTCAACGACAACCTGGGAAAACCAGCGTTGATGTCAGTCATGGACAGATTAAACGAGCAAATGGGCAAAGGTGCCGTGTTCGTCGCCGCCAATGGCATTGAGAAAAATTGGCAGATGCGCCGTGAGTTTTTGAGCCCGTCCTATCTAACCAACTGGAATGACATCCCTAATATCAAGTGTTAGGACTTGATTAAGGAATACTAGCGTATTAGTACATTAGCATTTAGCAAAACCTACCTCAGAATGACCAAAATTTGCCTCATTGTGACTTTATGGGATGATTTTCTTAATGAATACAGGAGAAAATCATCATGATACCTAAGACACAGCGGGAGCGACAAATTGATGATTGGCAATGCAGTACCACCGGTGATGGCTAAAGAAGTGATCAGTGCTGTACTCAAAGCCGCATGAGTTGGAGTGTAATTAAGTCTCACTCTGAGTATTCGTTCGTTACTGAGTAATAATGATTCATACTCGCTTAGTGGTAAACCATTTCAATTGAGTGGTAAATATGCCGCATTCTTGTTGGTAAGTATTTGCAGAATATCCGCTTGTTGTTGCAGCAAACTGGTAAACCAAAGAGGATTCTTTACCGCTAGTTGCAGGAAAATGTTAAGGAATGGAGCTGGAAAGCGGCTTAACCGTAGGATAGTTGTCGCGAGAGGTAGCCCAATGACAATGCCGCCGCAAACAGCAAGACCACAAACAAGCACATCGCCATTATCGGGGTAAGCAAGTCCAAAAGCGGGGCGTAGCTGAAAGGCAGCGCCCCGATCATAAAGCAGATGCAATACAGCGCAATGTAGCTGTTGTTCAAATCGACTTTGCTGGGAACTGCATTCGCCACCACGGAGGATGTTAGATACAGCCAAATTCCAAACCGCACCGGTTCAACAGCAGCGTAATCGTAAAGCGCTGACCAATCAGTGAGTGTAGGCGCCTGACACAGCCAATTCAGTAAGCACACAACGAATAAACCACCGAATAGCGGCGCAATACCAACGAAGAGGCGCAGTAAAGGGCTGATAATAGAAGGTCGATACTTGTACTGCACAAAACCGAGGGTGCCGTCCGGCTGAGGGGAAAAGAATGAGATGTGGGTGATGTTAAATCCGACCAAAATGGCGGTCAGCGCATGACTGAGTTCATGGATAAATACACCTGGAGCCGCATAGACGCGAAATAGCCATCCTCGACCAAGTAAGGAAAAGAACCTGTCCCGCATCAGTGACAACAGTGTCAGAGTTACCCCTAAGCTGAGTACAACTAACCAACCTTCAACCATTAACGCTATCCAACGCTATTAGCAATTTCCAACTCTCGAATACAGTAAGCCGTGGCGATGTCGGCGCGTTCAACGGCGTTTTTCGCATCGGCCTCAAGGCGCTCAACCATCAGTTCTAATGTTTCCATTTGCTTGGCACGGCGTAAGCGCAATACATAGGTTTTCACTGTGTCACTAGCACTATTGAAGTTGAACATCTCACGTAACATTGTTTAGTCCCGAGCAAAAGATTTCCAAATGTAATTCTGGGGAAGACATTAACACCAAATGATAATTCCCAATATAACCGATGCCAAAATAATTCAATTTAGACCATCATGCAAACTAGGGGGAAGGAATAAGCAAGAGCACGGAGTACACCTGATAATTCCGTTAAACTCTGACGCGCTTATTCTGGCGTTTCCTTGGATATAACTTGTTTAACTCGCTTCACCGTCGAGGTGCTATTGAGTGTTAATCTGGCGATTTTCTCTTGAGTGAGATTGCCTGCCTCCAACAGATCAATCACATATTGATACTGCTTGCGCCATTCCTCGCCACCGACTTTGATGGTTCCCTTGGGGCGCCCAAAACTGCTGCCGCTTTGAATCGTCTGGCGAATCCCTTTACGCACAGCATCTAATCGCTTGGGTTCGTAACGCCAACGCCCTGTGGCAATAAAGCGCTCGTCCTTATCGAAGGGGGCTAAGTCATTGGCTACGCGTGTGAATGCGGCCTTAAGCTGCTTCAATGCTGACGCATCGAGGCTCAGATATTCTTGATGCTTTCCTATCTCTCTCTTTGATAGCCGGTATCGATACAATACATACTGCTCCAGATAACCGCCGTAAGGGATTAACCGCAATACTTTGGTGGAGATGTCCTGGTTAAAGTGGGCTTTCATCTCTGACATGACTTCAGCTAACCTTACGTTCACTTCACGACGTGTCCGGCCCACCTTATAAATGACTTCACCACTGTCTAGGGTTAACTCAAATAAATAGGTGGTAGCCATCATCAGCTGCTGTTGGCGCCAAGCCTCAATCTCAAAGTGTGCTCGATGTAGTTCGTTGTTAGCCACTAACTGCGATTTTCTATGTATCCGGGCTGTGAGTTGGCGGCGAAACCAGTTGCTGAATTTACTCAGCGATAGTTGGCCGGTGATGATTAACGCGGCATCGGTCAGTCGATATTTACCCGTGTAACTGTCGGTCTCAATAAGATTGTGCTTTAACAGATCACGAACATGCTTAGGTTCATACCAAAATACTTCCCCAGGATGGGCTTCGGCGTAATTCTGTAAGACATTAACAAGGAAATCAGGCGCGCAAAGGTGAAAGTGATCCCAGCCTGGTATTTGTGGCAGCTGTTGCAGTGACTCATGGCAGGTTTCGCCGTCATGTCGAAAGTGATGAATATTGACTAGCCCCTTTGCGGCGATCAACGGCACGGCACAAAAGGGGCAGGAGAGGTCGGTTTTACCACTATTTACCACATCGATAGCGATTAACTCTCCGTCTGTGGCTTTTCCGAGTGTTAAAAAGGCATTGGAAGTCATACTTAATTGACCCTGTTAAATGTCGAATAAATGTAGCTCAAATAAGTATGGGGAAGAACGTAAGTTATATCAACCGGTCAGGTCATCAGGTCATCAGGGCGGCTAGGGTATTCTAATCTCAATTCAATGGCTAAAGTCGATTATTTGCAAAATCTGCCATAATCTTGTCGTCACTAAGATTATCTAAATTTCTCTTCCACTTTCTCAAATATGGCCATCGCCACTTTATTGAGCACTATTAATTATCTATCCAGATACTCAAGAGGTAGGGGTGTACACCTATCTTTGTTAGCCCACATCATTGCATGATGGTCTAAATAAGGTTACAGTAAGACAACAACAAAAATACTTTAAGGTGATAGCTTTGTGTATAATATCGGATAGCTATGAAGTGATCCAATCCTCATTGCGGGAGCTCAATCACCTGCTTGATTCGAATACCCCTATCCGTGCCAGCGTGACACCTGTACCGCCCGTCATAAAATCGGCTGAGAAAGTGCGCGAGCCGGTGACGGTGATTTCGGTACGCGAAACACTGGGTCTTGCAGCAGTAACGAAAGCCAAACTCGCTTACGGTGATTTACACATTCATCCTGATTACTCGCAGCGCTCAGCTCGTAGAACGCCTGGGGTGCTTTGGTACTCCACATCGCCGTTAGTCACTCACAAAGTTATGGATGTCATTGCCCGGATTAACTTGGCTAAAGCGGCCATCGAGAAGGAAATCACCACCAAGTACAGCGCCCGTGCAGACAGATTTGAGAAACTACGAGAGGTTTGCCCTGGTGTCATGGCGTTACATCTCTATCGCCAAATCCGATGCTTTGACGAACCCATGACCTCGGCGCGGCTCAGCTGGTTATGCAAGGATGTGGTGTCGAAGGTCGATAAAGACAAATTGCTACAGCAACTGAACGCGGATATTAAGCGCCTTGGCGATGAATGCCCAAGTCAGCTATTGCTGTTAAAGCAGAACATCTTGAACACCCCCGAAGCGATGATTCGGGCGCGTCGGGATATTCAGCCGCAGCCCGTGGCCAATCTCATGATTAACGGGAAGGTGAAAACGGTTACCGCTACGATGCCGCTTATTGTATTGCAAAGTGAGCCGTTAGAGATCAAGCCACTCACTACGTTTGACGCTTCAGTTAAGCGCGGTACTCGTGCCGATAAGCAAGCAGCTACGCCACTGGGCTCCTTTAATGGCTCCAGCTATGAAGCAAGGAATTAAAGACCGCAAACGGAGAGTAATTAGGTCAATTTTTGCGTAATTCCCATGACGTAATACAGTGCGTAAAGCAATGTAATTTGAAGGCTTATGAATGAACAGTTACGAAGAGCAGCTTAAATCCGTCTTTCACACATCGCAGATGCACTTGTATATGACTTGTGCTGAGTCAGACCGATTTGTGCCAATGCAACGCCGCAATGAGATCCTGATAAAAAGGTTAAAGCCTTTTGTGGATGACAAGTCATATCGTGAAATCAAGAGTCATATTAAGCGTGTTATCCAGCTTGGTCGCAAAGGGCAGGATATGGAGGCCTGCATCAATCAAATGCTATCAGTAATCAATAGCTCCAGCGTGAAATACGATAGGATGATGGCGTTGGCTGAATGGTTAGTTACTACGATTGAGGTTATCGAAACGCCGATTCAATTCCGAACCAGCGAGCAACCAGTAACAGTGGACCACAATGTCTGTGAGATCCGCTTTAATCGCTTAGAGATTGAAAATTGCTTTAATGAAGACGGCCAACAAATTGCTCCGATGATAATTAACTATCGCTACACTTCAGAGGACAATTTAATTGCACTTAAGAAGGTGTTTAACTCAGATTATCAATTGATTGAATGTAAGGTGTTAACAAACAACACTGCCAACTTATTTATCATCGATAGCGCTCATTGGTTGGATGCTCAATAGTGCTCAAATAGCTGAAAGGAACTCTCGGTATGATTCAATTACCCTCTCTCACCTTACATGATGTTGTACGCAACTTATCCGGCTTAGGCTTCTTTTGGGCGTTGTGGATGATATTCCCTTATCGACATAATCACGCAATACCTCTACTTCGGTCTGGTGCCGCTATCGCTTTGATGGCGGCTGGGTTGTATAGGCTAAGTGATACAGGGCTTGTTGAGTTTAACACCCCTGCATTTCTGGCGCTGGCCACATTACTGGTCACTACTAAAATGGATAATACCAATACATTTCCGGCGATGGTTATTCAGAACGTGTTTCTTGGTAGCACGTTAATTTCGTTATTTATTTATGGCATTGGAACCGTAGTTATCACCTGCACTTCGGCTGCGATTTTCTTGTATATCCTCAACAAAGCAATGCCGGAAGACATTCACAATTAATATAGCGAGTGATATTGTCCATCCGTGTACTGCATTGGACGTAACTCTATGAATCCTTTTATCCTGCCAAACAGAGCCCTTAACGCGAGCGAGCTGTTTAATCAACGAGTCCTGAACGACCCCTCTACGTCGAAATGGGTTAGGGAACAGTGGGGGAACCTGTCGAAGCGTGATGTTGTTGATGCGCTGAATGACTTGGAAATTCTACAGTTGATGCTGACCAAAAAATTGCATGGACTAAGCCAATGATTATCGCGAATAAAATTGGCTGACTCATACCCGCAGAGCTCAACGTTGAGACTCCGAAATACTGGGATGTTAAGCCTTATGATGAACCAAACACCCGTAGAATATGGAAAACCTATAGAAATGTCAGGTATTTACAGACGTAAAAGCCGCGGAAGCATTGGTGCTTTCCTTCCTGAACCACTTTAATCGCTGGCAATACCTGCAAGGAAATGAAAATTGAAGATAAATCTCAGAGAGCTTAATGCTCTTCAACCCGCCCCTCTCAGCGATGCGGTTTTAGTAAACCTAACTGAATTAGCATTGGCAAGAGGCTGGGTTATCGATAAGGGCCACATTACCTATGAAACGGTGCCATACGACCTTATTGTTGGACACGAACAAGGGATGATTCCTTCGGTTTCCTGGGGAAACCTGTTAAATGGCCACCATACTTCTATGGGGCATTATTTGGGGATTTTAGAAGATAGCCCAAATTTTTTTACAGACCAATTTTGGCCCAAAGTAGGCGTTACACTCGCAAAGCTGGAAGGTAAGTATTACTTGGTTGGTGGTAAACACCGAGTCACTATCAATTACTTCCTCCGCCATTTCAACCCCGAGACATTCAACCATTCAATCGTGATCCCGAATGTCAAAGTCCAGCATTACACACTTAAATAAAATGAGGCAGCAACATGCAAATCGGCCAAAAATATATAGCGGTGTCTCCAGCTACATCCTTCGATGACGTTGATGGCAGTTTAGTGGAATTTCCCGAGAAACGGCTCCAATTAGAGGTACTTCCAAAGCCAGAGAAAGTGCTGGTGGATGACGGTGAAATCTCCACGATTGAGTCCCTACCAGCACACCTAAAGTCGGAAGATTGGTATTTTGTTCGCAATTTAGACACGGGCCGTAGGCATTGGTTTACACCGCTTGACTATAAGTTGACGTTACTTGAATAAATCATAGAGTCATCGATACCGATACTTGCCTTTAGGTGGATGTGGAGCTTGAGCCGCAATCTCCGATTTTCTTTTCACACTTAGATGGTCATTACACTTAGGGCAGTAGTTGAGTAACGCACTGCCTTCAAAGTCCAACTGACAAAAAACGCAGCGATATATAGCGACTACGTTCAACCTGTCCATTTTGGCAATCTGCTCTTTAATCCGATCACGGGTAGTCTTGGTTTGTTCCAGAACTTGTTGCTGTTCCTGAACAGCTGGAGCTTTAGTCTGTTGATGCTCAAACCACGCATTGCGCCTTGGATTGTAAATCCAAGGCTTGCCCTTAATGGACGTTTCAAGCCATTCGCGCAGTAGTGTTTGAGCTGATTTTAGTTTGTAAAACTCATTAAATATCTTTGAGAAAGGAATCAAATCAAGTCCTAGTACCGCCGTGTGCTGATCTCTTGAGAGGTTGTTATATATCGGCGCAGGGCGACCAGGATGGCTAATGTATAGGCATAGCTTGCGACCTGAGACTGTAAAGATTAAGTCAAACATAATATCCTGCTCATAAATATCAAGCGTTATGTTCTTGGGTTCCACCGTGATTAGAAAACTTTTGGTAATGACGTGCTTTTGGCCGTGATGGTCAATCTCGAGAGGTGGCAACATTAACAAGCCTGTCCCCTGTAGCAGCTGCTTCAGCATGTAGCGTACTGAGACATAAAACGAGTATTTGCAGGCCTCTATCTCTTCCTTACTCGCACCTTTGGAGTCATGGGCAAAGTGGGACGCATTAACGTCACCCTGCCGTGCGATTAAGGCAATACCGCATGATGGGCAAGTACAATCACAGGACTTACCCCGCGTTGCGTCATCTGCATCTATATACACGCCATCATTACGAAGGCCGAAGGGGATTAGATTCATAAGGTAAGCTACTTACAAAGTTTTAAGCCTTCTTGAAGGATCGGTCCGATATTAACGCGGGATACACCCATTTCATCCTGAACTTGTCGAAGAGTTTTATTTTCCTTTTTAGCTATTGCCTTTTGGTATTCCAATTAAGAACTATCCTCTTTCCAAATTGGCTCAATAGCATCATAACCCTTGCTTTGGGCAACACCGTTTACCGCATATTCTTTATCATTTGCGATAAAAAACACGGCCTGTTCGTAGCAGCCAAGTTCTCCGCTTTCGACAGTAAACGGCCAACTTTCCCCATAACTACTTTGATGAATTTCTTTAGCGTTTAAAGTTGGGCTCAATGCAAGTAGTGAGATAATAATCGCTTTCTTCACAGTTCACTTCCCTGTTTTAAATTGTTTAACTTACTGATATTAAGTCAATAATTGTCAGGTTCATATAGAAATGCAGGTAGAATCAGACTACCGTCTTTCTGCCAACATCTTGGCCATCGCACTTTCCTTTGCCTTAATGTCTTTGCCGTACCGCAATACCATCATTGGGCTTTTCCAACGGCCGTTCTCTTGGATTTGGGCTATCGAATAGCCTGCGGCAAGTAAGTCCTGTGCGGCGCCAATCCTGGCACTATGCCCAGACCAAGCAGAATGAAGGTCGATTGCTAAGCTCTCGAATGCCCACAGAAATACTCGGTCCACTGTACGGGTGTTCATCGGCTTGGCTTGAACCGAGACTTTATTGCTCCGGCCAATCGGCTGAAACAAGTAGTCTTCCTTAGTCAGCCCAGCACCTTGGATGTACCGCTGAATCAATTTGAAGCCTAGCGGCGTAATGTTCACAACCTCTTCTTCACCCGAGTCATTGGTTTTGGTGTAAGGCACTGACAACACATAATCGCCTTCAAAGGTGGACTTGAGATGGCCCACTTTGATCCGAAGCAGCTCGGATTCACGAAGCAACGATTCATAGGCGATGTTCAGCAACGCCAAATTGCGCTTGTCTAATAACCTCTCACTTTCGCCATACGATTCTATGAGCATCTGCAGGTGATGAAGTCTAAAAGGCGTTGCCTGCTCTTGCGCTAAGCCGCCTGACTCGAGCTTTACTATTCTGATTTCATTCTGCTTGTCTTGCACGGTCTTACTGCTCACAGGGGACAGCAAACCACACTCCACATGGAAACTGTTAATCGCCCAAGCATATTGAGATAAGGTAGTGTATGACGACGCCTGGTGGTACTCAATAAATGTGGCCACTACCTCGGGGCTCGCAGGCAACGGGGTAAGGTTATTTGTAAGACACCAACTTTCAAACTTAGCCCACCGGCTCATTAGTGCTCGCCATGTATTAGCCCTGCGGGTACGGTGGCCATTCTCAAGAAAGTGCTTGAGTTTTGCCTGAGTAATCTCCCGAATGCGGAGCTTGTCTGCATCGGTTAAGTGAGCCAGAGGCTTTGACAATAGCGCCTGTAGCTCGTCAGTAGAGCGCTGATAGCTGTCTTTTAACGAATCGTTAAGCGTTGACGGAGGTTCGCCGTAGGACAGTGCAACGCTGTGATTATTCGTGGTTAACAAGCTCACCTAATGCCTCCCTGTCTGCTGAAAAAGCGGGGTGTTCGTCCTTGTAAAAACTCAGTAATTCATCAATCGCAGCATCCACGGATTTGGCGCCAATCGTATCCTTGAAAAGAACTAGCTTGTCGTATTGGGTCTTGCTGATCACAGGTCGAGTCGTTTTTTGAAGCCGCTCGATTTGAGAGATGCGCCGACGTACCAGCTTCCAACCTGAATCCGAGAAAATGGAATTAAGACAGACATTCAATGAATGCAGCGCGGTTTCCTGTGGTAACGGCTTGGATTTGGTGGGTTCGGTTTCTCGCATTAACTGACGGAATGTCACAGTGAGGGTCGGAGTGCCATTTAAGAACTGCGAAGTAAACCACTCGGTTTTCTCTATCTGGTTGTAAGTGTTACCGATCATGCGCGAGAGTAAATCACGTACTTGTGGGCTTGCAGCTTCACTTGCCGCTAACAGTCTTAATGTGCGTCCCTTGGGTCGCGAACTGACGTCAGAGGGGAGGGCGTGATACGTCCAAGCTGGGCCTAATGAGTCAGATTTGAGTGGGGAGGTAGTGTCATTCATTTTAGTATGGCGTCTCTACACTAATAATTATGTTTTTAGTATAAAGACACACACTAACTAAATCAAACAAGTTTAGTTAGATTTCTGAGCTGCCTACCCATTGAGGTAATACACCGTAAAGTAGATACGCATTCCATGCTTGACCACCTGCCAATGCATCACAGTCCAGCGCTTCAAGGCTGTCATGAGTCCATCCTCCTTGCGGCGCAGGTACTATAGTTATTTGTGTGCCATCTAAGTCCTGAATTTGGAGATCACATTCAACAAGTGCCCCTGTCAAAAAATCTGGTTCATTCGGGCTTGATGGGCGGGTGATGATGCCAGAGACGATTTTTGATAGCTGTTGGCTCACCACCTTCCAGACCAGTGGATTGCTTTGCAAGGCACTAACAATCTTATTCAGCATAGGGATGGCCCCTTGAAGAAGAGCTAATTCAACCGAGTTAATCGGTTCGAAGTCGCCAGACTTGATAGCCTCGATGTCCTCGACGTAGAAATTGGCACCATCCTCAATACCGTTACCTTGGCCAAGGTTAATGCCGTAGGTGAACACGATGGGGGCATGGTCGCTATCGGTCAGCACCTCGGCATTGACCATGACTGCGAGTTCCAGTTTAACCAGCGGGTTAGGCGTATCGACGTAAAAGCTGTATTCCTGATAGTAGCTATCCGCGTCGCCGTTGTCCTCTAGGAACGGCAGGGGAGCTAACAAACTGGTCGCTTGGTCAAGGTAAATACTTGGGCTAATTTGCATCTTATTTCTCTCAGTTATTAATGTAAGATCATCATTGCATAGGTTCAATTTCTGGCAAATTTTGAGTAAATTCTACAGGATTTTAATATTACAAACTTGCTTCAATCATGCCGTAACGGGCATTGCTTCACCGCTAAGGCCAAACCGTTTAATCCCCGCGCTAATGCTATACCTGCTCCATTGCTTGCCGTTTGTATCCCAGAAAGCGACGCAGCCGGAGGGTGAGCACTCTATAAACGCAATCTCGCATGGCTCGGCAAATGTGGCATCCTGACACGCACCAGCAAGTCAAGGGCGCACCCAACCCCCAACGCTAACGACATGATGCAGTTCTTGCATTGGGGGAGAATCGGTAAACGTCCTCACAACCGTTTGGAGCAATCTTGAGCGCTGCCTAGCTAAATCAATTTCATTTACGAGAAGCCTCTTTAACTGGCCACGCTGACTTAATATCCCGCCTGTAGCTGGGACGATTTGGCTAAATCTGCCAGTTGCTTGATCAGCTAACTCAGAAAAGGCCTTTTGATACCGTTTTGGTAGCATGAGGTATAGAGGGCATCGTAGTTCATGGATTGGATATGGCGCTGGGCTTTGCTAACCAGAACTTTGTTAGCGCCTAACGTCGATACCCGTTCATCAGTCATTACCTGTTCGTAGGGCTCAATCAGCTCCGATGCGTGGATTAACCCATGCTTGGCGCTAAGGAAAAATAGGTTAAAAACCTGCGATAACTCTACTTGTGACCATTGCTTCACGATACTCAGATACCCCGTGCCTTGGTAAAAATCAAAGGCGAGGGCGTGGTGGGGCAGCTTCTTCTCACTACAGAGCAAAATTAGCGTCGGCTTCAACGAAAC
Organism: Shewanella sp. SM69; assembly: GCF_025653985.1. Lineage (NCBI taxonomy): Bacteria > Pseudomonadati > Pseudomonadota > Gammaproteobacteria > Alteromonadales > Shewanellaceae > Shewanella > Shewanella sp. SM69. The sequence goes on along the minus strand of NZ_JAKKRV010000018.1, from coordinate 16,831 downwards.
CAGCTCTTGCTGTAACGCATAGAATTGGCCTGCAACCGCTTGAGTAGTCCACAATAATTCTATTAAAAATCACTCCCCAAATGATTCATACCAAAGTCATGATCAAAGTCGTGACCGCTATCGATGCCTGAATGAGTCAAGTCAGCTCCTAAAGGATTACCTGCCACATCCAAAGCGCCGTTCAGCGTAAGCAACCCTGTAGCTGGATTGATAAGATAATCATGGTAAGCGCCCGTTCTACGATTAAAACCAGCCTAATCATCACATCCATATTGGTATTGATTAGCCACACATGGGATCGTACTTGGGATGATATTAAGCGGTGCTGCACGAGGAATTGCCGCAGGTAATGGGTTACCTTTGTTGAGCAAAACAATTAGGCCCGCGACGAACCCAAACACACCTATAACCAAATATGCAGCAAACATAGTCACCTCTAACAACTGAATTTCTTATCTGAGTAAAGGATCTCACAAATGCAAAACGGCGCAAAAATTGTACTTTGCGCCGTCTGAATAGGAGGGATTAAGCCGCCATCAAAAGGTTTTGATAGTTATGCGTTAACGATAACGAATGGCCAAACATTTCAGTAACTTCCACGACCTGAGATGCTGGAACCTCCATTTCATCCGCCGCTTCTTCTGCGCTACGAACCCAGCCAAACAACTTACCAGCCACTACATTTAACTTTAGCGCCAACTTAGGGTTCATCTTAATATGTAGGTTACCGTTAAGGTACGCACGAACTGAGAACAGTACCTCGCTAGAGCCGTTAGATTGTATGTATCTAAAATCGTGGGCTTTGTTGCTGGCCCATTTGAACTCATAAGCCTTTGGTGTGCCGCGTGTATCGAAACCAAGATTACCAGCGATGGTGACCAAATCAGTGATAAATTCGATTGCACGACAAGACAGACCGCATTGGTTGTAATAGCTGTTATAGTCGTAACCATTAACGATGCCGCCTACATTTTCCATTACACAGCGGTAGTCCAATTTGAAATGGGAGATGTGACCATTCTTGACCAGCTCACGATATCGCCAGCCGTCGTATTTGAAGGTGCGTTGGTTCGAAACATAATTCACCACGTTTGCCGCTTGGCACATAGATAGGTAGAAATCCTTGAACTGATCATCTTGAAGAGCATCAGCATGTTTTATTGCCCATTGAGCTATCGCATAGGCGTTTTCGGCAGTGAAATCGACGCTTACATGACGCTCCAATAGCTCTAGTAACGCTTTGCGATTAGATGATGTCAGGCGAGAAGTCAGCGCATCAAATTTAGAGAATAATTCCTTCCAAAACAGACTCTTGAGGCTCTTGATTTTGAGCTTGAGACTTTCCAGAACCGAAGATTTAGATACTTCCAGTTCTCTCAGTAAATCAGGGTCAATTTCAGCGAGTGCGGAATAAGTACCCATTAGCTTGGCCATCTGGTGATCGTAAAGCGATTGCATAGCCTTAACCATGTCACCACCTGGCACCAATTCATTGAGCTTTTGTTGAGTAGAATCGGATGGCCCTCTGAATTTTGCAGAATAATCACTTTCAGCCAAATCTAGGTCAAAGTTAGCGTCAAAGAACGCTTTGAAGGGGTCTACCTTGCATTGACGATGGTTTTTATACCCTAAATTCACCCGAATAATGTCAACCGGCACTGAATGACGGGTTTCGCGATCACAATCATTTTGGAAATCGAATGTGCCAATGACCTCAGCTTCGGCTTCACGTACTTTAATCGCGTTTTCAATATCTCGACTGCCAGACCAACGCTGTGGCAATACCAGATAGCACACCTCGGCATTAGCCTCAGTGATGACGCGGGTTGCCCATTGCTCAAAGGCAGAATAAGGAGGGTTACAGAAAATGACGCCAACTGGCTTATCAACAAGGGTTTGTTGATTAAAGTCAGTGCCAATAACCAGCACTTTTTTATCGAGCTGGCTGCAATGGACTAGGCTCTTTTCAATGGCGTACAGGTTGTAAAATGGTGGGCTCATTTCGCCGCGACGATCTTCAAGTGGCATGTTAAGGAGGTCCGGCCGGTAAAAGTGTTGGAATTAGCCACTTCGAGTATAACTAACTGAATAATAAAGATTTAATCAACCAGCAACTCAAATGACATTGGTTTAACCTGCTTGGTCAAATCCAGCTCAAAGCTTCCCAATCTGCCCAAGTGCTCGGTATGGTACGGCGAGAATGCGGCCATGAGGTCGCGGGTGATATTGTGGCCCTCCGACTTCAACTGGTTAAACACTTCCGTCATCGCGTTCACGTTGTATAGGATTGTGAAGTTCGCCAGCAAATGATTGTATTTCACGATTTTGCTTTGCTCATGCTTTAGGTTAGCGGGAATTTTTCCGGCATTCGCAAAAAACAACCAACGTGCAAACTCGTTGAACTCCTCACTCTTACAGGTCGCTGCCTGGATCGTTTTGCGTAGATCAACATCGGTGATGTATTCCAAAAGGAACATAGTTCTGACCACTCGCCCGAGTTCGCGGAACGCAAAATACAGCTTGTTTTTCCGGTTCTTGGTGCCGAACCGGCGCAGGATTGTCGAGGCGGTAATTTTTCCTGCTTTAACGGACATAGCTGTTCGCATCATATCCGCATAGTGCTTTTCAATAAGGTCCCACTTGATAGGCTCTTTGAACAAGGACTGAATATGCTTAAGCACCATAGCGCGGTCAGGCTTGTAGAAGCTGAGATCTTTGATATTTCGGATACGCGGCATGAGCTTGATGCCCAGTAGGTACGCCAGGCCAAATACCGGTGTTGATTGCGCCTGCGTATCCCCGTGAACGGTGTCTGGATTAAAATCTGATTCGTCGTTGAGCAGACCGTCCAGGATATAAATCGCCTCGTAGACACCACAGGGGATAAACCGGCTGAACAACGCAATGTAGGTATCTGAGACGTGGTAATAGGCAATGCCGCCATAGCTGCCGTAACGAATATGGTATTCCGATAGTAAATTATCTTCGTAGAGATCCCAGAGCTTGCCATCAGCGGACACACTGTTGCCCGAACCCCAACACTCAATGAGCCGGTATTTCTTGTACTCGCTGTTGATCTTAGCAATCGCTTTATCGAGACGGGCTTCCGTAGTGCGCTTTAAGTTAAGCCATGCAACTTGCTTGCGCGACACACCCTGCACGGATCGCACGGTTTCGGTAGGGCCAATATTGGTGCCGTAACAAAACACCGTCAGAACAAAACGTAACACCGGGTCGCTGATACGTGACTCGAAACCCGACAACGGGCCAAAATGTTTGTTCAAGTTCAACCATTTTTCGACATTAATGATTACATCGAGCAGGTTGATCTTGTCCAAGCGATCGCGCAAGAGCGCTCCAATTTCTTCGACCTCTGGCGAAGGTTGATCCGGTTTTGGTTTACCGATAATCAGGTTCCCGTTTTCTATACGGACCAGTTCATCCTCTGGAAATTGGCTATCAGCTTTCTGGCAGCTCGCCTCCATGGACTCCTTCAGTGTTCTTGCAAATTCAGTATCACCGGCGATAAGTCCTACCTCCTCGCAATAGGTAGGCAGCTGCGCCTCGTATTCTTCCCAGGTGATCATTTGCTCCCGGTAATCATCGAAGGTTTCACTGTAGGGAATGAACAAGTCACCGGTACTCAGTTCTTCGGCGATCCGTTCAAACACACACAGCTCAAAACAGGTTTTATTGACCTCGGTGACTTGCGCTGATTTAGTCGATTTTCCTGTGACCAGTTTCCACCAGCTTTCGCGAATCCAGCGAATGTTGATGACATTTTTGGAGGATGGATCGTTTGGATCACTTTGAATGGACAGGAACTCGGCGCGCCGTTGTTTGTATTTCAAAATAAATTGAAATGCATTCAGCAGATCCTTGTCTTCCGTGGACGAAGCCAGATTGAGTATTTCAATCGTGCGAAACAACGTTGATCGCTGCTTTTTGTAGAGTTGAACCATGAACGGCAAGTAGTTGTTACCCGCGAACGCCATGTAGTGTTCACACATTTGCAGCAACTGATCGCTGTTCTTTCCTAGGACAGGATCAAAAGCTGACACCGATTCGGGTTTATCCAAATAAACCTTGACCGTTCCAGTCAGCACAGAAATCAAATGATCAGTTTGCTTTTGATGGTCTGCAAGGTATTTCTCCAACAGTTTCTGCGCCGAGCGATCCATTTTTAACAGCAGTTTGATAAAAATATCGGCGGCATTATCCAGAGTTCGTGCGTATTGGTGTCGGATTAAAACGATGACCAGAGCGAGTCGCTTGTTCAGCTTTAGCTTCATCAATTCGGCGTAATCCAGGGCCTTGGCCTCGTCGATAAACTGCTGGTGTTTCACCGGTGGCAACCCCAAATCCGCAGGCAGTAGTGTTTGCAGGGAGGTCAGCCATTCCAGGTAGTGGATGTACGCATGGATATTGCGAGGAGTTGGGCGTTTCGGTTCATTTTTCAGCGTGCTCCAGCCAAAACCATTCGGCCCGGTGCTGGAACGGAGAATATCCGTGATGCACTGGCGACTTTCAGCCGTCAAAAATTCACACAGTTGACCGTAATACCGGGTGTTGACTTCCGCTCTGGCTGTTTGGCAGATTCGCTCAAGCACGCTGAACGCTGGCAACTCGTATCGCTCCTTGACCAAGTATTCCAACGTGACATTGATGATATCCGGCAGGGCTTCTTTAGTTGTTGCCGCCTCTTGCGCCCAACTCTTTGTTAATCCGGAGGTCTTGGCTGCATCGTAGGGTTTTATATCGAGATAACGTCGAATCAGTTTTACATGACGATCCTTTGCCCCTGACACGTAATAGGTTTGAAGATCCTTGAATGATGCTCTTGAACGACACTGGCTTTTGATGTGTGCGATGATGACGTTTGGAATTTCACCCAATGTGACAAATCTGCCTAATCGTTGGGTCGTCTTTAACTGGATTAGTAATCCCAGAAAGGAAGTGCTCGCCCGTTTGCAATGTTTCACAGCAAACTGCTGCTCTTCCGGTGTCGGTGTGTAGACATCCCCTAACTCGACATGCGTGATATCTGACTTGATCCGCGGATAGGCTGTCTGGTAAATGGCCGCCATCGATCCGCTACTTTGTTAATGGCAGTTTCAGTTGGGACAGTTTTCGCAGGTGGGCTAGTTGCAGGTTTCTGGTCGCCATTTGGTTTTCTCTTAATTTAGTCACACGTCACTCAGCGCCGGATCAATAACGTCCGTGTCCTTGATTGGTTGCGCCGAAGCGAATGGTATGCCCCCTAAGAGAAGGCATACCAATAGCGTTTTTAGGATGTTGTCTTCGTGTGAGTGGCTTGGAGCCGATGAGCAACCTCATCCCAATTAATATTATTGAAAAAAGCATCAATATATTTACCGGCAGCCGCGCCAAAGTCCATGTGATAAGAATGTTCATACATATCCATGACCAACAACGGAACTGTGCCTACCGGGAAATGTGCGTGATCACCCATCCAATAATTTTCCAGCTTATTGAAATGCGTGTTATACCCCAGAACAACCCACCCGGAACCACCGCCCAAGCCTTGAGCGATTTTGCGGAATTCGGTTTCCCAGCGATCAAAAGTACCAAATTGTTTGGCGAAAGCTGAGCGTAATTCACCATCGGCTTTGCCATTACCGCCCAGGTTATCAAAATATAATTCGTGCAAAATGACCGAGCCTGTGCGAATCAAATGCTCCCGCTTGAGATCATTGTAGAGAAACGCTGGCGTGTCGGGGTTTGCGAGTGCCTGACTCAACTGATCATTCACCGCATTCAATGTTTTTACCGAACCGCTGTAATTGTTAGTCCAATGCGACTCGATCAAATTGGCAGAAAGGCCTTTTAATTTTGCGGCATTGAAGGATAAAGGTTTTGGTTTTATTTCGGTGATCATCCAATTTGCTCCTTTAGGTGCTGCCTGAGACGACGATTCAGCTGTGCTAACATTTGATGCCGATGCAATAAGCAACCCTGCGGCAGCGGTCGCACTGGTAGCCAGGAAATCACGTTTGTTTTGGTTAAAATCATTCATTGGTTTTCCTCCGTTAAGTGTAAGCAATGAGTTCGAGCAGATCGAAAGATGACTTAATTAATCCCCATTAACGACACCGCAAGCCCAACAAGCGCCGACATGCCAATCACCTTCATCACATTCATTTTGTAACGAAATAATGCGATACCCGCTGCAACAGCAATTACCGCTGATATCCATTCAAACCGCCCATCAAAGCCTTCTGGCCACAAAATGTGGTAACAGAAAAACAGGGCGAGATTCAAGATCACACCTACCACCGCCGCCGTGATGGCCGTGAGTGGCGCAGTGAATTTCAAATCATTGTGCGTCGTTTCAATAAAGGGGGCACCCGCAAAAATAAAAATAAACGAGGGCAAGAAGGTAAACCAGGTGACAATGGTGGCGGCTACTGCGCCCGCGAGAAATACCATGTCGGTGCCAAATACGGCTTGTACATATCCCCCAATAAAACCGACAAAGGCCACCACCATAATCAGCGGCCCTGGTGTGGTTTCACCGAGCGCGAGGCCATCGATCATTTGCGTGGGCGTGAGCCAACCATAGTGGCCGACCGCACCCTGATAAACATAGGGCAATACCGCATAGGCACCACCGAAAGTGAGTAGTGCCGCTTTGGTAAAGAACCAGGCCATTTGTGTCAGTGTGTGATCCCAACCGAAATAACTCCAAAGTGCAAACAGCGGAACAGCCCAGAGTAATGCACCGGAGATCAAGATCATGCTGAAACGCGACCAGCGGAACATGGCGTGCGCGGGCGTGGGTGTGTGATCATCGAATAACGCGGTGCCGAAGGATTTATCAGCCTTGCCATGGCCACCGCCGCTGTTGAAGTAGTCAGGTAGAAACCGCCCACCCAAATAACCAATCAGTGCCGCTGCAATCACGATGTAAGGGAATGGGATATTGAGTGCAAAAATGGCCACAAACGCGGCGGCAGCAATCGCCCACATCACATTATTTTTCAACGCGCGTGAACCAATGCGATGGGCGGCATGCACGACGATGGCAGTCACCGCCGGTTTGATACCGTAGAACAAACCGGCTACCCAACTTACGTCGCCGTAAGCGATATATACCCACGAGAGTCCAATCAAAATGAAGAGTGATGGCAACAAAAACAGCACACCCGCCACTATACCGCCCCAGGTACGATGCATTAACCAGCCAATGTAAGTGGCAAGTTGTTGCGCCTCCGGACCAGGCAACACCATGCAGTAATTGAGCGCATGCAAAAACCGTTTTTCGCTGATCCAGCGCCGGCGCTCCACCAGCTCCTGGTGCATGATGGCTATTTGGCCTGCCGGGCCACCAAAGCTGACAAACCCGAGCTTTAACCAGAAACGGAAGGCTTCCCAAAAACTGACCGGCGCAGGCGCTTCAACCGGCTGGTGAGCTATTAATTCGGTGGTGTTACTCATGGTGTGTTTCCTTATTTGTAAAAGCAGCCAGTAAGGCATCGAAGACACCATTAGCCGTGGCGATGAGTTGATCGTCGTCATGAATACTGTTGCGCAATCCCCACAGGATTTGCTCCAGCCCACTGGCTTCACTGGGCTGGATACCCCCTACGTCCAGAAAATGCACCAAGGCCCCCAAGCGCGTTAAGCCGGGGTGATCGAGCCTAAAACTGTCAAGCAGAACCTCAAAAGTGACCTTGCCATTCAGGTGAGTGAAACTGGCTCCGTCAAAATCAAAGCCCAGCGCATCGGCGGGACAATCCTTCGGTGCTTGCAACCACACAAAGCGAGCCTCCGGATCGATAAAACGGCGGATTAGCCAGGCACAGGCAAGGCGATCCACCCAGGGACGTTGACGGGTTGCCCATAACCGCCCGCGATAGAGGCTGATATCCAACCGTGGGATTTCACCGGTGTGCTCATGGGGTTCGTTGGGCGATAACTGGCGATTGAGCTGAAGTTCAAGCTGTTGCAGCGCCTGCTGGGTTTGTGCCTGCGCTTCACCGGGGAAAAAATCCGTTGCGGCGATAGCGGTGAAGTTTTTGCGCAGTTTACGCAGCTGTCTGGTTGCTTCTTGCAGGGAACTACTGGCCAATTCTTTTATTGGGGGCAGCTCGTGTAAAAGATGGGCGTAATCATCCTGACGATCAAACAGGCCGCTGAATTGGCCAGCATCTTCGGTATCGACCAGGAGCACATAGGCTGAGCCTTCACTTGCCTCTACTTCTTGCAGCAAGCCATCGAACAATTGCTGATGTTCTGGTCGATGGGGAAGCAGATAAACGCCGTCACGCAATACTGCTGCACCGGAGGACTTGAGGGTTCGCCATACCCGCATACGCACTGTCGCGTTTTGGGTGGGCAGGGATAAGATCAGTAATACCCATTTCATATATTGTAGATTTAGTTACACAAAGGTAGGAAAGTCTACAATATTTTATCGATGGTGTACAGCGGCCAGAATGATCCATGATCGTGGCGGTAACATTACCAGCTTTGGTATTTGGGTTTGGCCCGATACATTGATTCTGCCCCGAATGTTGACCGAATCATTCAGCATCCATCAGGGTTGCCATCTTCTCCATTAAGATAATTGACGCATTATTGCTGAGCTGCTGGCCTTCCTCGATATACTCCCAGACGGTGGCATCGCTCTTCCAGCCGCCTTGTTTCTTGATCAACTCAAAATCCACTCGCTCACGCGCTGCCGATGTGGATAACCCTCTACGGAAACTGTGGCTACTGAGTTCAGGCACAAAATCAAACTCACAGGCTTGCCCCAGCGTTTTGAGCAAAGCATTGACCGCACCTGGAGCCAGCGCTTTTTCCTGAATGTGATCCCAGCGGTTGGTGGGACGAAACACCGGACCGCTGGTGATGCCCGCTGCATCTAACCAAGTTTTCACGGCGGTAGCCGGACAACAAGCGGCCTTTCCGTAAGGTAAAGCTCGCATTAAACCCATGCCTTGCTGGTCGGTCTTGGAGCGCGGCAACCGGATGAGCAGCCCCTCCGGCTCCCAAACCAGATCATTGACCTGAAGAGCAACCAGCTCACTGCGACGCAAGGCGCCGAAGAACCCGGTGAGTACCAAGGCAATATCCCGGTATTTCTTTTTGTTGTCCGGTAAGTGCCGCAAGTAATTTACTAGTTGGGCGATGTGCTCCAAGCGCAACGCCTTGGCCTTGCGCTTGGGCTGTCCATGGGTGCGGCGAATGCCCTCCATGGTTTTACATACCAGCGGATCACGAACCGGGTCAGTCAACCCTTGGTAGTGGTGCCATTGGCTAACGGCCGTGAGGTGAAGGGCGAGAGTCCGGCTATTCAGCACATCGGCCTTGGCCACCAGGTAACGCACCAGGGTATCCCGATCCGTGGGCAACCGCCCGCCCCATTTTTCGAACTGCCGAATCGCTGAACGGTAGGCTGTTCGCGTGTTATTGGAGGTCGCCGCTTGCAGATAGTGGCGCAGTGAGTCGGATTCTGCCAGCGACGGCAAAACTGATTGCTCACTACGTAATGGCGAATCCGATGTGAGTTTGGGTGTGTAGTTATCCATGGTTATCCCTTTTCTGTGGGTCGCTGGAAGGCACCAATGTACTGGTGTTACAAACATCAATTTTTCATTTCTCACTCATAACCCACGATAACATTCATTATCGAAGGTTACTATTTAATTTTTATTGGCTGCATAAAAGTCAATATATTATGTTATATTACGTGCTATGTAATACGTTACTAAATAATCACCGAGGGAAACTGTCATGGCTCGCGCCGGAATCACTTACTACGATGTCTCGAAAGCCGCAGAGGCTATCAAAATCCAGAACCAGGAGCCTACCGTAGATCGTGTCCGCGAGCATTTGGGAACCGGCAGCAAAAGCACCATTGCACCACTACTCAAGCGCTGGCGGTCAGATAATGGGGAGGTGGTCGATGTGAGCGGGTTGCCGAATGATCTCGTCGAGGTAGTAAAAGCCTTACATGAACGGGTTCAGCAGATGGCCGACCAGCGCATCGCGCAATCCCGCGACGAATTCAAGGCATCGAATGATCAACTCCGGAAAGAATTGACTGAGGCCCGTAACAGCATCGCGCAGCTTACCGACCGCCAACAGGATCTGAACGCCCAGCTATCGCAAATTACCGAAGCAAAAGCCCTGCAAAGCAAGTCCCTGGAAGATGTACGCATTAAGCTAGCAACGGCAGAGGCTCAACGCGACGAAGCCCTTTCACGAACTGCTGAATTAAAGGAAAGCGTTGCAGAACTCAAGCAGGAAAATAAGGATATTCGTGATCACTTTGAACACTACCAGCAACGCACCGCCGAAGATCGGCAGCAGGAACGCGAGCAATTCCACGTGGTTAACCAGGGCCTGAAAGACCAGATTCAAGACCTGCAACACCGGCTCATCCAAGCCGAGTCAAGCGCGTCCGAACTGATAGACACTAATGCGCACTTACAACGACAAACGCATGAGCTCGAACAGGCCAATGCGATGAACAAAAGCACCTTGGATAGACAAGTGGTCGATATCGAGAACTTGGAGCATCGACTTAACGACGCCTCGGCAAAAAGCCGGGAGCAGCAACATAAAAGTGAACAACTGGCGGATAATATTGCCGCACTTACCAGCCAGAAAGCAGATGCCGATAAGCAAGTGGCCGTACTATCCCAAGCATTGGAGGCCACTAAAACGGATCTGATAGTCTCTCAGAATAGAGTGGAAGCTCTGTCCGATGAGAACAGGTTGATTCTTCAGGAAAAAGCGGTGATTCAGGGACAGTTTAAGCAGCTTCAGGATTCGCTATCTCGGTAAGGATTTTATCCAGCCTTTGTCAGAAAAGCTAAATGAATCAATGTCTTATTTGCAAAGTGGCTAATTCCAACGCTTTTACCGGCCGGACCTCTTAAGGGCGCTTAAAACTCGGCCATCTCCGGCGCCAATATCAAGCAAGGATGACTCTCTGTTGTAAGACTCTAAGAACTTAGACTCAACCAAGTCGCGTCGAACTACATCAATGATATGCTCAGACGAAGGATACCACTCAAAATCCTGCTCTTCCGCCTTCAAGTGCCTTACACGTTGTGCGGTTGAAAAGTTTAACTCACCTTGTTCGGCTAACATGACGGAATGAGACATTTGGAACACCCTCTTAAGTTTCGATGTTCAAACTATCTCACGCTTTAAAAATCACGCAAATTTTGACATTAATATAGTGTCACCATACTAAATATTTATGGTTTAGTGTGTCCCACGCACTAATCAATCATGAAAAATCACGGTTAACGCCTGACAAACATACAAGGTCCGAGTCAAATGGGGTTATACTCGGCAAAGCGAGCGCAAAATCATCCATCCCACCCAGTTTAATATAGTGACACCACACTAATGCATCATGGCACCAACGCCACGCAAACCCTTCAGTATTGTTTAGTATAATGACATCACACTAATATGGTTTTCGGCTGGTGGGTACTCGTGTCCGATAACTGTAATTATCGGACGCGAGTAAAAACAGACGGGCAGGGGCAAGCATTGACTCCGCGGGTGTACTGGAATCGATTGCTGAGCTTCAGATCCCACATCATGAAACAGAGAGCGCTTATTGTCTTTTAGCTGTATTGAAAAGACGAATCTAATAAAAAAGTAATAAATCAGTGACGGAACAGAAAAATGCTTAATTATAAGGAACATCGTCAAGAACTATTGACCGTAACTATTTATTTTGGCATCTTAGCACTGGGATTCAGCAACCATTTCCATGCCACGCGGACAAAAGCTGTAGTGTTAAATAACGTCTAATCATGCATACATGCATTGACTGACGTGAGTGGCGCGTCAGTTAAATCCAATTATTATGGAGTATGTATTCATGCATCAAAATATATTAAAAGTACGCAGAAAATTTCTTTCTCAAGCAATTAATTATACTGTCGGAGAAAAAATTGTTAGCGGCAGAGTTGCTGCTGATATTTACGCACAAATTCTTGGGTTTGATAATAATAACACCCTAAATTATTTGCTTGGTCAGAACGATTTTAGAGCTAGAATGCTGGTTGAAAATGATTGGAATTATAACAATCAAAGAGCATTCAAAGTTATATCACAGCATATTCCAAATTTAACTTCTAGCATGTTATACGCCATAGAACAAATGTCGAAGCCTTGGTATACAAATGATTTAGAATGGCGCCCTACGCTTATTTCACTATTGAAAGGCGTAGAACATGTTGAGTATTTACGCTTTCGAAATAAATATGACTTATGTGACGGTTTATCATATCTTTTCATTTATCTAGCAAGCGACCAAGCCTATAATAACAAAGCAAAAAATAGAATTTACATGATTTGCTGCCTACTTAGTGATCTTATTGAGTCTGGGAGAATATCAGCGATAAGATGGTCTGATATTGCTGCTCTATATAATGAAGAACATTTCGATTTAATGGTTGAGTGGGTATTACACTCACGCGAAAAACGTATTCGAGATATAGAGTTGTTAGAGCGATTTGAAAATTATGCGTTCAAAGATTTTTCGAATTTCAGCACAAATAGTATCGGAGTAGAACCGTTCCAAAATCTTTTCCGTGAATTAGGTGTTGATATTGATAATTTATGCTTACCACATTATTTAGAGATAGATTGGGTTTGAGTCGAAATTCGTATCACCTTGGCAAAGTATGACAGCAATGTATATTAATGGAGATGGGGATGATTTTGATGACCGATTTAAATTTCTAGTCCCAAATAAGGAGGATCTTGACTTTTCTGGACAACATTCATAGAGAATTGTAAACGTTTAGGGTTTGCATTTGTTTGAAGCGTCAATAGTGCAATTTAACCAACTGCAAAATTGGTTGAAAATTATCATACGAAGCTGAGTACGAGAAAAATTATGAAAAAATTTATAGAAGATACACTTTTGATGTTGCTAGGTGCTCTTATCACGATGCTGATCATAGGGCTAGGTGAGCTACCTACATTAAGTTTTGAAACACTCATTCAGCTTTCGTTAGCAGTGGGTCTGGGATTCTTTATCCGCTTTGTGGTTAACAAAACACGTAAGCCAAAGCTTGTTCTGAATAAATTGGATAGTATTTCTGAGTGGGGGGAGTTGTCGAAATATGAGGATTACCAAAACCAGCATCCACCGTTTGATCTGAATAAATTGGATATTTATTTTGAGCCGAGTGAGATGGTGAAATATGCTGTTAAGTTTGAAGATACAACAATTAACCCCGATAGAGGCAATAATGGAAAAACCTCATTAGGGTTGCCGATTGAGTTACTACCGCCAGAATTGGAAATATATGAAAAGCAATTTTTCGATAAATCATGCAAACATCTATCGGGAGTTCTTGTTGATTTTAATACTGCCCTTAAGTTGCGTTACATTGCTGGAATGAATGGAACTAACGCAATGATCCGTGACTGCAAAGAAAGTTATTGGCAGGATAAGATAACGTTAAGCGGTACGCTAGCCTATACGCCTTCAAGTGATTGTTAGGGAAAAAATATGTATCAAAGTAAATTGGTTACTTGCGTCATTCGTTGTTCATAGATTGGTTTGCAACAAAGCAAATGGAAGCTAAGCAACGTGTATATGTCCCATACGAGACATTCATAATTTCGTTAGGCGCTTACAAACAAGTGCATATTAAACTGGATATTAGTACGAGTATCTGAATTGCAATTGACACACCGACAGAGGAATTGGCAGGTGATTTTGTTCACTATTTTAATGCCTGATATGAATAATTGACGTTAAGGGGCAAGCAGCCCCTTAAACAAAGAGTTTATCTAATATCCCTGTTATTGATTGCTGTATTTAAACGGTTAGTTGGTTAGCTTTAATCAGAAGTCTCAGTAATAGCCTTAATAATATTAATCGCCCCGACAATTATCATTATCATCGTTATTATGAGACCGAAAGGCGCCAATTCATGCGTTATCAAAAGGAAAGCTATCGGCAAAACCATCCCTAGCAGTATTAAGGCTAAACCGTTTTTAACCTTGGGGTGATTTTCTTTACCTTTAATGGAGTTTTTGAAAGTGTAAATCATACCCAATATCGCTAATGGGTACGCCATTGCCGACCAATTTAGATCCGCCATTGCATAAACTGCTAGAACAATCATCAAAATAGACAGAGTGCCTAACGTCTTTTCTACCATTTCACCCCCTAAGCTGTTGTTAATCCAGCATAGCAAGTCCCTGAATTAATTGAATAGGGCTTTGAGGATATTTTTAATTTTATCGGGTATTGGGCGACTGGTGCAGTCCAATAGCGCGTCTAAATCCAACGCCTGAGTAAAGCGTTTATTCGACCACGAATCGCCATACATTGATTCGGCCCAAGTGAGAGCCTGAGCCAGCGAGTGAAATTGGCGCCTTCCGGTGTAGCCTAAGCGGTGATCTACAGTCACGCCTACAAAGTGGATGCGGTAACTTGGAGGGATGCGGTTCGCTAGCCGGATAAAGGGCGTTTGCCATACTTGCGGCTTTTCCGCCAAACGTGGATTGAGAGGGTCTTTAAAATCGAATCTGGGCATGGCAAGGCTCCTGTTTAATTAAATACAGGATCTCACCAAGTCCAAATCACGCAAATTTTGCCTTACGCTGCCTTCTGCTTCAATGCCGCCAAGCGTGCCCCCAGAGTCATCTTGTTAGCTGCCTGCGGCATTGCTAGGCGCAGTACTCGTTGTAACGATTGGTTAAGTGACTCAATAAAGCTCAAGTTCTCTTCCATTGTTTCTAACGCTTTTCCCAGCAACAATTTGAAGTTGTCAGGGTTTGGCTTCCACCACTCCAAAATGGATTGGTCGTACACGTCGGCTGGCACCAGGGAGCCGACGGCGACCTTGTACTCTTCCCGCGTTAAGCCTTTACATAATTGCTGTTTGAGCGTTGATATAGCGTCGCTCCAATCATGGGTTGCTCGGTTAATTTCAGCGACAATCAAATTCAACGACTTGGCCATGAGTCTGCTGACATTGAGGTAGTCGCTCGGATGCTCTTTGAGTTGAACTAGCTGAGCAGGCGATAGCAGCTGTTTCAGTAAATCATCAATCTGGGTCACGCCGCCGAACATCAGTGCCAGCCACAATTTAGACACTCCAGCTTTCTGGGTTACCCCTACGTCTGAGGTATCAAATCTTATATGGAGTAAATGGCTATTAAGACCATCTATCATTTCCCTTACTGCCCAACCTGCTTCCTGAATAACGCGCTCGATATTAAGTCCTAGGCGCTCTACTGTGTCATCGTTGGTTAGGGCGGTTTTAACCCCGTGGCGCTGGGCATTTCGCTCCGCTCTAATGATATTAAGGATTTCTGTCTTATCCCTGCGATGCTGGGTCATATCGATGGCGCGGGGATGGTTCGCAACATCGATGTAAGGCATAGACTGAAAGCTGAACATTCCGAGCTGCTGAAATATCTGTGTGCGCTTTAAAATGGCTTGCAGCTGGCCCCAATAGCTCGTTTTAATGGTGATCACGCCTTCAGCTAACAAGGTTTCACTAACAAAGAAGAAGTCTGTTGGTGTGCCTCATGTAATCTGCAGTCCAATTTTGGTTTGTAAAACACCATCCTAGAATTGCCCTTCTCAATACCCTGTTTGCTGATTTTAACGACACGGCGGGAGAACTGGTTTGCGCTTTCGGTCTTACGAGCTTCCGGCCTGTAGCCTGTCAGTAGACTAATGCTTTGCAGATACGGAATATTCAGCGATTGTCGTTGTTTTCCACCAAGCGCACTAGATAATGAGTCCGTAAACGCCTTACAGAGATTTTCGCAGCCGGTGTGATGGTCTTCTGGGCCGTATTGCTCACACAAYGTATTCWGCACACCACRAACYCTGCTATCTATCTGCTGCTGAATTGACGGTAGCAGCAATGCTTTGGCTACCTCGTTGACCGTCCGGCCATTYACCTTAACGCTTATCCCTTCGGCGCSATAGGCAAATCGGTATTGATTAAGGCCTGCCTTAGTCAATAACCAGCATTCTTTGACRTTGGACAAAGTGGTTTTCTGACCTTCCGGCACGAACTCAAAATTAATCGCATACTCCACCACGATATCGCCATTATGCTGAGCAAAGCGCGAGATGGTGCAGTTACGGTCTTCGTCGTAAACGTCTGACATATCATGCGGCCGCGTCCACAARTCCAACAGGTTAACCGGATGTTTTGCAAAATCCTCTGCAACCTCAGATTTGAGGATKGGCATCATTACCGCCTCGGGTAAGGTTTGATTTACCTGAGTTCTGGTATCGTCCATTTCAGAGTTGAGTTTGGGGTAAGGAATCCAGCCTTGGCCAGATTCTAATTGCTTGAAAATTGCGTAAGGACGGAATGGCGCGGCCCCGATACCGTCAATGCTCCAGCGAAAAGATAATAGCAGGCTTTGTGCTTCGTCAAATAGGTAATTCAAGCTCTTTGGGTCTTGAGCCCACTCGCGGTACATTTCCAAAAATAATCGCTTGGTCTTAGGTGGGATATTAGGGTCGTTGGCGATGTCGCGATACCCTTCATGCTCGATTTCTCGACCGTTAGCAACAAGCTCTGCGAACTCCTTAGCGATCCGAATGCTATCCAATGTCAGCTGGGCGGCGTAACGCACCATCTTCTCTAAATACTTGGGTTTAAGGGTGTTTGGCTGTAGCGCGACGCGATTGTAAGTGACCGGATCGTAAGCTCGAGCATGAAGGGCTCTGGCGTCCATATCATTGCTTAAACGCCAAAGGTAATCCCTCACTCGAAGTGCATTTTCACTGCCTAACGCATTCCAGCGGGGTAATTTTGAAAGTCCTGTAGCTGAATTATCGGTT